>JAJUGH010000178.1 GCA_029268265.1 Alcaligenaceae bacterium
AGGGCGCCGCTCTACCAGCTGAGCTAAGCACCCCTTCTGGGGTACCAATAAAAGACTGGTGTGCTGCAAAGAAAATAATTATATCCTTACCCGCACGTACGCGCAACAAAGCGTGATTCACCTCAATTGACCGCGTCCTTCAGTGCCTTTCCGGGGCGGAACTTGGGTACACGTGCGCCTTCGATATTGATGGACTCACCGGTACGGGGGTTGTGACCGGTGCGCGCGGCACGCTCAGACACCGAGAAAGTACCGAACCCCACGAGGGTGACAGTGCCCTTCTTCTTCAGCGTATCCTGCACGGCGCCAATGAAGGCGTCCAGTGCGCGGCTGGCATCAGCCTTCGACAAATCTGCCTTCGTGGAAATGTGTTCGATAAGCTCTGTTTTATTCATTAAGGATTACCCCTAAAAATTTATTTTCATCAAGCCAGACTGGGACGAATGGCTTGGAAATGACTTCGGCGCCCTTGTTACGTTAGTTCGTTATGGGGCGCCTGCGCCAAACGGCTACCGCGTATTAAGCCTTTGATCCCGTGACACTGTCAAGCGCGAAGCCCTTGAAACCCGCGTCAATACTGATGCCCGCGTCGACTTTCGGCCACATGACGGTTCAAATCAGCCCAACGCCTGGGTAAAGTCGGCTATCAAGTCGTCGATATCTTCGACACCCACCGAAATGCGGAGCTGGTTGTCGGCAATGCCCATTTGCGCGCGCAGCACCGGACCCATCTCGTAGTAAATGGTGTGGGCCACAGGCAGCACGAGGCTTCGGTTATCCCCCACGTGGGTCGCCAGCACCAGCACACGCAAGCGGTTCAGGAAACCGAACAGGTCTATGGAATCATCGAGCTCCACCGCCATGAGCGCCCCGTAACGGCCGCCAAAAAGCCTGGTGGCACGCTCATGTTGAGGATGCGCGGCCAGGCCCGGGTAAGTGACTCGCGACACCTTCGCATGGTTCGACAGCGCCGTGGCAAGCGCCATGGCGTTATCGCAGGCGCGCTGCATGCGCAAGGCCAGGGTCTCGGCCCCCACGGCGATGCGGTGAGCGGCGTCGGACGACAGCGTGCCGCCCATGTCCCGAAGGCCCTTCTTCTTCACCTGCGTCAGCCCCCACCCGCCCGATTTGCCGCTACGGTAGGCATCGGCAATGTTGGGATAGGTGGACCAGTCGAACAAGCCGGTATCGGTGACCGCGCCACCCAGCGCATTGGCATGGCCGCCGATATGCTTGGACAGGGAATTCACCACCAGACCTGCGCCCATGGCTTTGCCGGTGCACAGATAAGGCGTGGTCAGCGTGTTGTCCAGCACGTACAGCAGACCTTCGTCGGCACACCATTTTCCGATGCCCTCGAGATCGGCCACAAAGGTGCCCGGATTTGCCAGACTTTCGACGAACACCATACGGGTTTCCGGCCGGCGCGCCTTCTTCACCTGCTCCAGGTCAGTGGCATCAACCAGCGTGACCGCCACGCCCATGTTCTGCAACGTGCCCAGCAGACTATTGGTGTTGCCGAAGATGTACTGGCTGCTGATGACGTGATCGCCCTGTTTCAACAGCGTCATGAACACCGCAGCCAGCGCCGCCATGCCCGTCGCAAAGCTCACGGTGCCGGTACCCTGCTCCATCTGGGTGATCTTGGCTTCGAGAGCGGCGGTGGTGGGCGTGCCCTGCCGTGCATAGGAAAAGCCGGGCCGGCCCTGGAATACGGCTACCAGCTCTTCGGCCTGGCCGAAGGCATATTGGGCCGAAGGGTGCATGGGCTTATGCACGGCGCCGCTCTCGGTGCCCAGACGGCGGTCCGAATGGAGGATGTTCGTGGTGAATCCGAATGTAGACATGATGTTGATATCAGGAATGGCGTTGCCGCACGCTCTCGTACAGGCAAACCGCCGTGGCGACGCTGACGTTCAGGCTCTCGACCGACCCCAGCATGGGAATATTCACTAGCTCATCACAGGTTTCGCGGGTCAGCCGCCGCATGCCCGGCCCCTCGGCACCCAGGACCCAGGCCATGCTTCGGCGGGCATCCACCTGGTACAGGCTGGATGTCGCCTGGTCATCAGTGCCCACCAGCCAGACGTCACGTTCCTTGAGGGCCCGCATCGTGCGGGCAAGATTCGTCACCATGATGTAAGGCACGCTTTCGGCGGCCCCGCAGGCCACCCGGCGCACCGTGGCATTCAGGCCAGCGGCTCGGTCACGCGGCGCAATGACGGCGTGAACGCCGGCAGCGTCAGCCGAGCGCAGGCAGGCGCCAAGGTTATGAGGGTCTGTCACGCCGTCCAGCACCAGCAGCAATGCCGGTTCGCCGCGAGACTCGAGCTCATCCAGGACCTCATCGACATCGACCGCGAGCACATTGGCATCGGCCAGCGCCACCACACCTTGGTGACGCGTGCCACCGGCCATTCGATCCAGCCGATCCGCCCCTACCCCGTGGCATTTAAGCCCGGCCGCGGCGGCTTGATTAAGCAGGCCCTGCAGGCGCTTGTCGCGCCGCGATTCATCGAAATAGACTTCCTTGACCGTTTCCGGCGCGTGGCGCAAGCGCGCGGTAATGGCATGGAAACCGGCCAATAGCTGTGATGACATTTTTCTCTCGGGGATGCAGGCGAAGGCAAGCATTTTAACGCCGCCGGCCTGCCTCTCTTCTTAGCGCCGTGAGGTCGAGCCTTTCTTGCCCCCGGAAGCCGTCTTGCCACGCGCGGCACGCTTGGCTTCAGCGCGGCGCTGGCTGGAAGTACTGCCTTTGAGTGCCTTGGGCTTGGCGGAGGCAGCGCGCTTGACGCGCCGCGGCGCCTCGGACTTTTCGGTGGTGAGCGCCTTGAAGCTCGTACCCTTGACCAGGCGGAACTCAATGCGACGGGCTTCGAGGTCGACGCGAGCAACCTGCACCTGTACCGCATCGGTTAGGCGGTAACGCATGCCGGTGCGCTCGCCACGCAACTCGTGCGAGGCTTCGTTGTACTGGAAGTAGTCGGAGCCCAGTTCGGAGACATGCACCAGGCCTTCCACAAACAAGGTCTCGAGCGTGATGAACAGGCCAAACGGCGCAACGCCGGTAACCCGGCCGCTGAAGACCTCGCCCACGTGTTCCTTGATGAACCAGCACTTGAGCCAGGCTTCGACATCGCGCGAGGCATCATCGGCACGACGTTCCGCCGCCGACAGCACGAGACCCAGCTTTTCCCAGGCAGCCTGCTCCTGTTCATTACGGGGCAGTGCCATGGCAGCCGACACGTCATCGACGCGCGGCACATAGCGCTTGCCCGACAGCACGCCCTTGATCACGCGATGCGTAAGCAGATCGGGGTAGCGCCGGATGGGCGACGTGAAGTGCGCGTAGTGATCGTAGGACAGGCCGAAGTGGCCGACTTGTTCGGGGCTATAAATGGCCTGCTGCATGGAGCGCAGACACATGGTCTGGATGATCTCGTAATCCGGCCGGCCACGCGCTTGTTGAACCAGCTTGGCGTAGTCGGAAGTGGACGGATCGTCTCCGCCATCGAGCGTGAGCCCCACAGTAGAGAGATAGGCGCGCAGCGCCTGGAGTTTTTCCGGAGTCGGGCCTTCATGCACCCGATACAGGCCATGGCGCTTATTGCGCGTCATGAACTCGGCGGCGCAGGTGTTGGCCGCCAGCATGCACTCTTCAATCAGTTTGTGCGCATCGTTGCGCACATGTGCCTCGATGCGTTCGATGCGACCCACCGGCGTGCATACGATGCGGGTCTCGACCGTATCGAAATCGATGGCGCCGCGTGCAATGCGCGCCGCCGCAAAGAGCTGATAGAGCTCATATAGGTCACGTATGTGCGGCAACACGCCCGAAAGGCTGGAAGCCGCCGGGCCGTTTGGCTGCTGCAAGGCCTCCCACACCTGCGTATAGGTGCAGCGCGCGTGCGAGTGAATGACCGCTTCGTAGAACTGGTAAGCCGAAATCTGACCGGCCTTCTGGCCGCTTGCGGCGATTACCATGTCGCATACCAGCACCAGCCGATCGACCTGCGGATTCAGCGAACAGATGCCGTTGGAAAGCGCTTCCGGCAGCATGGGAATCACGCGCCGCGGAAAATACACGCTGGTGCCGCGCTCCAGGGCGTCGCCATCGATGGCGTCTCCGGGACGCACATAGTGGCTGACGTCCGCAATGGCCACCAGCAAACGCCAGCCGGCACGGCGGCGCTTTTCGGTGCCGAGATTCACCGGCATGCAGAAGACGGCGTCGTCGAAGTCGCGCGCGTCTTCGCCGTCGATAGTCACGAAGGGGACGTCCCGCAAATCGACACGGCCCTTGATTTCCGAAGGCCGGACCTGCGAAGGCAGCTTGGTAGCCTGCGCCTGGGCGCCGGCGGAGAACTCATGCGGCACACCGAACTTGCGCACCGCGATCTCGATTTCCATACCGGGGTCGTCGATCTCGCCCAAAATCTCGACCACACGGCCCAGCGGCTGTGTGTGGCGGGTGGGCTGCTGAACGATCTGCACCGTTACCACCTGCCCGTGCTCCGCCCCATTGATTTCTTGCGCAGGAATCAGGATGTCGTGCTTGATGCGCTGGTCTTCGGGCACCACAATGCTTGCCCCGCGCTCACGCAGGAAGCGGCCTACCAGCTTGTCGGTACGGCGCTCCAGCACTTCAACAATCATGCCCTCAAGCTTGCCGCGATACTCGCCTTCAACCTTGCCAAGCACCCGATCGCCATGCAACACCTTGAGCATCTCGCGAGGCGGCAGGAACAGGTCTGGACCGCCGTCGTCCCGGAGCAGGAAACCGAAGCCGTCACGGTGGCCCTGAACGCGGCCGGCGATGAACTCAAGCTTGGTGTTGATCTGAATCTTGCCTTGGCGGTTCACAAAAATCTGGCCGTCTCGCTCCATGGCTTTAAGACGGCGTTCAAACCCGACCGACAGTGGCGCCTGAGCGCCGCAGGCACGAGCCAGGGCCTCTTGCGCCATGGGTTTTCCGAAGGCACGCAGTTGCTGCATGATGACTTCGCGACTGGGCACTTCGGGATCGAAATCCGGCGGAAGATCGATCGCTCCGGCGACCGGTTCGGTAGAACTGTTATTTTTGGATCGTTTGCTCAAAGGGGGATTTCCGTTTCTTCAAAAACCGCGCTATACTGCGCACCTTCTTTCGAGAAGGCAGCGAAGCTGCTGTTCGGCAAGTCCATAGCATACACGTTAAGCCCAGGTGGCGGAATTGGTAGACGCGCATGGTTCAGGTCCATGTGCCGCAAGGTGTGGAGGTTCGAGTCCTCTCCTGGGCACCACTTGACGAGCAGTAAAAAATCGCATTAGAATTGCACTCTTCGCTTCTGGCGAGGAAAGTAGTGAAAAGCCCAGGTGGCGGAATTGGTAGACGCGCATGGTTCAGGTCCATGTGCCGCAAGGTGTGGAGGTTCGAGTCCTCTCCTGGGCA
>JAJUGH010000179.1 GCA_029268265.1 Alcaligenaceae bacterium
AACACTGGTCGTCACCGACACCCCCGAGGTCCTGAGGCGCGTGTCGGCGTTTATCGACCGTGAGAACCGTGCACTGACGCGCCGGGTCCGGCTGCTGTTTGAGGAGTTGACCGTGGCCATCGATGAAGACGCAGAGGCGGGCATCGATTGGGACATCATCTTTGCAGGTACCCGGGTCGCCGCCTCCCTGGGGATGGCGGGCGCCACGGCAGCGGATACCGGCGTCTTCAGCTTCGCGGCTACGGAAGGTCGCTTCGCGGGCAGCGAAATGCTGATCCGAGCCTTGGGTCAGGTCGGGCGGGTGGTCCGCCGCAACAGTATGCCGGTGCTGACATTGAACCGCCGGCCGGTAACTCACGCGGTGCGCACTACTTTCTCGTATATCGACAAAGTAGAGACAACCGCCACGCAAGGCGGGTTCGACACCTCCTTGCCCACCGTATCCGTCAGTCAGCGAGAAGAAACCGTGGGTTCACTCATCACCCTGGTGCCGGATGCGCACGAGGATGGACAGGTATTGCTGTCGGTAGCCTACGACAACACGGTGGCCCAGCCTCTGAAGTCGGTCACGTTTGGCGATAGCGCCAATCCGCTGCAACTGCAGCAAATCACGATTGATGGGAATGGAACAGTACAGCAGGTGGCGCTCATGCCGGGGCAGCCGCTGGTGATATCCGGGTTCGACCGCAGTCAGGAAGAGACGGAGTCCCGTCGGCTGAATCCGGGTCTGCCGCTGGCGCTTGGTGGTAGTGACCGGCTGTCCACACAGCGCCTCACCACGGTGATGATCGTCACGGCGCACGTGGAGGAGGGGTTCTGAGATGGCCGCCACTGCCCGAACCGAAATCGTGGAGCACAACGGGATCGCTCTTGCCTTTGGAATGGAGTGGTTGCCCTTACTGGGGGAATCGGCCGGCAAGCAGGCCCGTACATTGGCTGCGCGGCGTAGGGCCGGCTACCGAGCGGTGACCTCGGGGGCCGTTGCTTCCGTAGGCTTGTTGCAGGAGCGTCTGCCGCGTCGCTTACGCCGCAGCACTCATAGCGCAGCGGCTGCCTGCGCCCTGCAATATCCCGGCCGCACGATCGCCGCGGTCTTGCGCTTGCCCAGCGGGTCTGATTGGTTGGTGGCGGTACACGAAGGAGTCGTCATGACCCGTACCGATCAACTCCATCATGATGAAGCAGGCGTGGCCGCAACCCTGGAGCTTTTGCGCCAGGCGTATCCCGCGCTCGAACTGCTGGACACCGCCGCTTTCTCGCTACTTGATGATCTCGCTCGTATTGCGGCGCAGGATGGCCAGCTGACACTTGTGCACGATGCGCCCATCCGCGCAGCGACCGTCGTGGCCGGTGGCGTGGTACTGGCATTGGCAGCCGGCCTGCTCGCGCGCGGATCGTCATGGTTCAGCGAATCCAACATTCAGATGTCTTCCATCGACCCGGTACTCGCCTGGGATCAAGCCGAAGCGGCGGCTGCCAAGCAGCACGTGGTGCACGGCGTCGCCGGTACTCGGGCCGCGATCGAGGCACTGCTCGATGTGCCGGTTGCCGTCGCCGGGTGGCGCCTGGTCCAGGTGGAATGTTCCCCGCGCGGGGATCACTGGCAAATGATGGCTCGCTATCGCCGTGAAACCGCCGGCGACAACCAGCGCTTCCTCGAGGCAGCTCGTCCCGAGTGGTCAATCGCGTTCAATCCCATGGAGGAAGCCAGTGCGTCGTGGTCGGTGCCCATGCATGCGCTTCCGCTCGAAGCCGTGGTCCTGAATCGTCCGCGGCGTAACGAGGCACGCCTGTTCAGTGTCTTGCAGGCGATGCTACCTGCCTTTTCGGAACTGCGCCTGGAGCATCCGCAACCCCTGCCGGTCGTCGCTCCGCTAGACGCGGAAGGCCGACCGATACCGCGGCCGGCTGGCATCGCCGGCCGACATCACCGCGCAGTAAGGGTTCAGGCGCCGCTGCGGTCCGTCAGCCTCTTGCTGCCTGAAACGGTCCACATGACCTGGCACCGCATCGTCCTGCAGGTCCTGCCCGTAGAACAACCCTCGTTGCGCAACAGCGGCTTGCGCGTATCGCTGTCCGGAGTGCTCTATGAACTCGACGCTCATTCCCCTATCCGTACTGATGGCGGTTTCGTCCATGGCGCAGGCGAGCCCGACTCCCGGCGTGCCGTTGCTGGAGATGGAGCAGTACACGGTGCGTGAACTCATGCGTCTGGATGCCGAGCGGGCGCTGGAAGTGGCGAAGCAGCAGCGCGGTCGGGCGGCCGGTGCCGGCGTAAGGCCTCATGCGGGCCCGGCCGCGCAGGGTGCGACAGCAAACGGTCGAAATACTGGCGGCGCGGAAACTCTGCGGCTCGCAGGGATCTATGGCGTGGGCGAGCGCCTGACCGCCGAAGTGCATGCCGGTCCTCAGGTCTTGCTCTTTCGCAAGGGGCGCGCACATCCCGTCGGCTATGCAGCGGATCGTTGGCCATACCGACTCGAACAGTTGGCGGGCGCATGCGTCAATCTTCACACCGCTGATGAGAAGACCGTCTTGTGCCTGTCCGGCAACGGAGACCACTGATATGCGCCTGCGTTTTCCATCGAAGAGTCCTGTTTATGCGCATTCCATCCCGGACGGCGCGGTCGCCCGCTATGCCGCTGCGAGCGCCGGCATTATTCCCGATACGGAGTCGCTGCTGGCGCTCGATCCGCCGCTGCTGCGTTCCCTCAGTAAGGAGTTCAAGGTCGAGTCCCTGGCCGCACGCATGTGTCCCGTGGAGTTCGAAGACGGTACGGCTGCCGTGTTCGCTTTGGCCGAACATGTTGCCAGCGACCACGCCGATGAACTGGCCAGGCAATTGATCAGGGCCGGCTATCGTAGCGCCACGCCCGCCCGCTACGTCGTCAACGCCAGCTTGCTGCTGGCGGTGGGCAGGGATGCGTTCCGCAGCGATGTTGCCACCGATGCCGCCGTCGGCCGGGGGGCGCTCGCCGAGGCCTTCCACGAGCTGGTGGAGTGGGGCGTACGTCATCACGCGAGCGATCTTCACCTCAATGTGAATCTGCATGAGCCCGAGTCCGAGGTGAAATACACGCTTTTCGGACGCTACGTCGCGCCGGAGTGCTTTCGCCGCATGCCTACCCGCATGCTGATGGAGATGTTGGCCGTGGCCTGGATGGACATCTCTGGCGGGAACGGCGCCGTGTTCGATCCCAATGCCGAGCAGCAGGGAAGCCTGTCCCGTTGTTATGCGGGCCGTGACGTCATGCTCCGGTGGGCGTCGATGGCCAGCGAGAAGGGGCCCTGCGTGTGCCTGCGCATTCTCGAAAAGAACCGCGCTGCCGGCATTCCGCCGTTGGAATCCCTGGGCTATCCGCCGCAGCAAGTGCAAATGTTGGAACAGGCACTGTCTTCCGGGGGCGGGGCGGTAGTTTTTGCAGGCACGGTTGGCTCGGGGAAGTCCACGACACTGGCCTCTTTGATGGCGCGCCTGCCGGAGCACCGGAAGGTCGTCACCATCGAAGATCCGGTGGAATACACCATACCGGGCGCCATACAGAACTCGATATCGCGCCGCCTGGATGTCGATGCCCATGCCGCCTTTGCGACCAAGCTGCGCGCACTCAAACGTTCCGCCATGAGTGACGTATTGCTGGGGGAAGTGCGCGACCGCGAGACCGGCCTTGCCTTCATGGATCTGGCGGGTTCGGGGGTCAACGTGTACACCACGGTACATGCGCCGTCGGTCTCCTTCATTCCCGAGCGGCTGGCATCGGAGTTCGTGGGGGTCTCACGCGACTTTCTCGCGATCCCGGGCACGCTGAAGCTGTTGGTGTGGCAAGCCCTCCTGCCCAAACTATGCCACTGCGCTTTGCCGATACAGCACGCGATTAAGCACGACGCGTCGCTCGGGCACCTGCGGTCAGCGGTGGAAACACTCTATGCGGTACCCACTGAAGCATTACGGGTTCGCAACGAAGACGGATGCGAGCACTGTCGCCGGCAAGGTCTGCCGGAACTGTTCGGATATGACGGCCGATCGGTCGCCTCCGAGATGATTCATCCCAAGCTCCATCCCGGATTCCCGGAATGGGCGCGTCAGGGCGGGCGGGGCGAATTCCCGCCCCCGCTGCGGTCGGCGATGGACGGTGCGATGGACGCCGCCCTACGCGGCATCTTTGATCCACGTGACATCGAGCAGCGTTTCCATTCCTTCGAGACTGAGGCGCGCTTGCGCGCGCTTCCGCAGCGCCCATGAAAGCGCTACGCAGCATACGCGGGCTGCGGGGCATGCGGACACCGGAGGTGGCCCCGCGTATGAGCGGTACCGCTCGGTGGGGCGGACGGACAGTACATGCTCTCGAGTCGACCACCGACGCCTGGCAATTCGGCCGAAACCGGCGCAGCTACTACGAATATCTGGCCGCCTTGTTGCAAGGTACCGCCGGCGCACGCACGCTCAAGCAGATATTTGCCGCCGATGCACGGCGGTACGGGCCGCGGTCGGCCAGAGGCAGATTATCGAGGCGCTGGCTGGAGCTGTTCCAGGCGGCCGGTGGCGATCTGTACGCGACCTGGTTCGGAACCTTCCCCGTCAATGAACTGGCCATACTGCGCGGCGCGCAGTCCCAAGGCAACGACACGCTGGTGGCCACACTCGCAGAGCTCGCTCGGGTGCTGGGGGTGATAGACGCCGCCCGCAACATCCTGCGCAGCTCGCTCCTGACCGCGGTTCTTGCGCTTGCCATTGTGACGGCAACCGTGCTGCTCGTCCCGGCCTTTACGGTTCCCCGCCTGCGTGATGCCTTTGGAATCATTCCCGTGGAATACCACGGCGCAGCCGCCGATTCCCTGTTTCGCTTCGCTGATGTGATTGCGCATTGGTGGCCAATTGCGCTTCTATGCAGCGTCCTTATGGCGTGCCTGGTGCCGTTTTCTTTCGCCCGCTATGTCGGATGGGGGCGATCTTGGCTCGACTGCATCGGCCCCTGGAGGGTGTATCGGCAGGTGCACGCGCTGCGCTTTCTGGCCATGCTCGCCGTGGCACTCGGGAAAGGTGAACATGGCGCCACCCGGTTGCGGCAAGGGCTTGAACTGCAACTGGCCGGCGCCACTCCGTGGCTCGCCGGGCACGTCGCCCGAATGATGCATCACGTCGACTCAGGTCGACAGGGTGTCGCGATATTCGACACAGGTCTGCTGGACTCATCGCAATTGTGGTTCCTCGACGACATGGTGGCGGCGAGAGGTCTGACACTGGGTCTGCGGATATGTAGCGAATGGGTGGAGCGCCACGTTCTGGGCGTGGTCGCCAGGCAGGCCGCCGCCATGCGCTGGTGTCTGCTGCTGGCGGCTCTGTCCGGGGTTCTGGCGATTGCCCTGTGGCACTTTGCGGCGATTGACGACATGCGTCGCGCCCT
>JAJUGH010000180.1 GCA_029268265.1 Alcaligenaceae bacterium
GGCACCCGTATCGTCTCGCACGCCTTCCATATGGACGAATGGACGCCGGAGCGTCACGACGTCGTGGACGGACGAGATGTCTTTTTATGGCGAGTGCCCGCCCAGGTGGATGGCTTGTGGAGAGTGACGGTCCCCGGGCATCGCGACTTCGTCTTGCGTGTCTGGCAGCAGCTGGACCGCGTTCAAGCGACGGCCATTACAGTGGATGAGCACTCCATTCCGGCCATGGAAACCAGCGTGGCAGGGCCGGAACTACGCTTCACACTGAATACCGTCGATGGCCGGCATACCTACACCGGCACGGTAGAGGGCGGCCGGATCACCGGCACGAGCAGCGTCGGCGAGTGGTCCGCCGAGAAAATGTAGAAGAGGTACAGCCAGGGCCGACCCGCATGGCGGGCCGGTCCGGCCGGGCGCAATACCGCCCTCCCTCAGTTGACGTTCATACCTTCGGCCTTCAGGATCGGCGTCCACTTATCGATTTCGGACTTCACCCAATTCTGAAGCGACTCCGGTGATTGACGCTCTTCGCTCACGATCTCGGCCCCCAGCGCAGACATGCGCTCCGTGAATGCGGGCGACTTCAAGGCCGCCTTCAGCGCGGCATTGACTTTCTGTACGACATCATCAGGCGTGCCGGCGGGCGCGTAGATGCCGTGCCACACCTTTACTTCAAAGCCCTTCAGCCCTTGTTCATCGAGCGTGGGCGCATCCGGCAGTTTCTGGATGCGGTTCGACGTGGTCACACCGTAGAACTTCACCTTGTCGGCTTCGATATGGGGGATGGTCTGCGTGGTCTGGTCGCAAAGGATATCAACCTGATCGCCAAGCAGTGCCGCCATGGCCGGTGCCGTGCCCTGGTAGGGAACCGTGGTGAACCGCACGCCCAGCGCCTGTTGCAGCAACGAGCCGCAAAGCTGCGAGACGGCGCCCGGGCCGGCATTGGCAAGGTTGATCTTGTCGCCATTGGCCTTTGCATACTCGATGAGCTCGGCCAACGTATTAGGCGGGAAGGCCTTGCTGCCTAGTAGCGTCATCGGTACATCGACGACCTCGCCGATGTATTCGAAGCTCTTGAGCGGGTCGTATTTGAGATTGTTGTACAGGGCGGTGGCAGTGGCCATGCCGTTGTGATGGATGAACAGCGTGTAGCCATCCGGCTTGGCGCTCGCCACCGAGTTGGCAGCAACAGTGCCGCCGGCACCCAGGCGGTTTTCGATCACGACAGGCTGCCCGAGCTCCTTGGACATTTCGGCGCCCAACGTACGCGCGACCACGTCTGTGGGGCCACCCGCAGCGAACGGTACGACGAGCGAAATTGCGCGTGTCGGATAGTCTGCAGCCATCGCAGTTCCCGCCCAGGCCACGGCAAGCGCCGTCAAGGAAAAGGCGAAAGCCTTGTTGAGCTTCATATTGTCTCCGTCTCTAATTAATAAAGGCGATCCATTATCCGACCTGGGTATTCAAAGAACCATTAGTGAATACGGAAGGCGGCCTTGATCAAACATGAAGGCGACTTCAATTCGTGACAAAATCCCGAAGTACGAACAAGGAAGAGAACCGCAACATGAAAGTCGCCATCGTCGGAGCGGGCGTGATCGGATGTGCCGCCGCATGGGAGTTCCTGCGCCAGGGCGAACAGGTAGTACTTCTTGAAGCGCACGAAGGCCCGGGATTGGAAACCAGCTATGCGAACGGCGGCCAACTGAGCTACGACTATGTCGCGCCTCTGGCGGATCCCGGTGTGTTCCCGGACCTGCCGGGCTGGTTGCTGGATGCTTCCTCTCCGTTGCGCTTTCGGCCGCAGCTGGACACTCGGCAATGGCGCTGGCTCGCCGCCTTCCTGAAAGCCTGCAACGCCGACACCGCGCGCCGCTCCACGTCTGCGCTATTGCAGCTGTCTTACCTTAGCCGGGACACGCTGCATGCCTGGATGGAAGAAGCGCCCATCGATTTTCATTACCGGCGTAACGGGAAACTGATTGCCTATCGCAGCCAGCGTCTCCTCGAAAAGGCACGTCGCCAGGTGGAGTATCAGGCAACGCAGGGCTCTCGTCAGCGAATCCTGGATCGCCATGAAGCCGTCGAAATCGAACCGGCGCTCGCCGGTCTCGGCGAAGCATTGGCCGGCTGCGTGTATACCCCTACCGAAGAAGTGGGCGACTGCTATCTCTTTACGAAGCAACTCTTCGAGCGAGTGGCGGCTCACCCCAATGCCGCCGTGCGTACCGGCGCACGCGTCGTGGCACTCCCAAACCGGGCGGGCCGCATCAGCGGCGTGCAGCTGGAAAACGGCGAACTGATCGAAGCCGATCACGTCGTCGTGGCCAACGGCCTGCGCGGCTACGACCTATTGAAGCAGCATGGCGAGCGCGTATTGCTGTATGGCTTGAAGGGCTATAGCTTGAGCATCCCGTTAGGCACCGGGCACGGTCAATCCGAGCCGGCCGCCTCGCCCAGCATCAGCGTGACCGATTACGAACGGCGCATTGTCTACGCCGAACTGGGCAACGTCCTGCGGGTGGCGGCAATGGTGGATATCGGCGATCGGTCAAGCGATATCCGCCCCGAGCGCATACGCCATCTGAAGGCCGAAGTCGCCCGCACGTTCCCCGGGCTTGCCGTGGAACAGGCTGAAGCCTGGACGGGAGAACGCCCGGCCATGCCCGAAGGGCGGCCGGTTGTGGGCAGAAGCCGCCGGTATGAGAACCTATGGCTGAACCTGGGACATGGTGCGCTGGGCTTCACCCTGGCATGCGGGAGCGCGGTGCTGTTACATGGCCTGATGAAACAGGGTCAAAGCCCGATCGACGCGGCGCCGTTCCAGCTGCGCTGAGCGGCCACCGCGCGATCACGATTCAAGGGGCGGCTCGGTGGCTCACCCCTTGGCCCCTCTTACAGCAGATCGCGCCGCAGTTCTGCCGCGGAGCGCGGCGACAAAAGCCCAGGGGCGATATCGAACACGCTGCGGGCGCCGGTCTCCCCTGCCTGGCTCAAGCGGTGCGCCGCACGGGCGTACGCTACCAGCACACTTGAGGTGAAGCCGGGGTTGCTCTCAAGCGTCAAGGAGTATTCCACCACCTGCTTATCGCCCGCACCGCTATCACCGCTGCGGATCACAAAGCCGCCATGGGGCATGGCTGCGTGGTCGCGGCGCAATTCCTCTTCGGTAATGAACGTGACGGTCGTGTCGTAGTCAGCGAAGTAGTCGGGCATGGTGACGATGGCTTCGCGTACCGCTTCGGCACTCGCGCCCTCTTCCAGCACCACGAAGCACTCACGCGTATGCTTTTGGCGCGTGGTGAGGGTGGGACGGGATCCACTACGCACCTGTTCGATGGCGGCGGGCACCGGCACGGTGTACTGGACGGCACCGCGTACGCCAGGGATGCGGCGTACCGCATCGGAGTGCCCCTGGCTCAGGCCCTTGCCCCAGAAGGTGTAGGTTTCGCCCTGCGGCAGGATGGCTTCGCCAAACAGGCGGTTCAGAGAGAACAGGCCGGGGTCCCAACCCACGGAAATGACGGACACATTGCCGCCCTTGCGCGCGGCGGCGTCGACCGCCTCGAAGTACTCGGGGATGCGCGCGTGGGTGTCGTAGCTATCGACGGTATTGAATCGCGCAGCGAGCTCGGGGCCCTGTTCGGGCAGGTCGTTCTTGGAGCCGCCACAAAGAATCAGGACATCGATTTCTTCACGATGGGCGTCGATGTCATCGAGCCGGCGTACCGGCACGCCGGCGCCCAGCGGCTGCACCGATTCCGGATCGCGCCGGGTGTAGATACCCACGAGCTCCATGTCGGTTGCCTGCGCGACGGCGGCTTCCGTCCCGCGGCCGAGGTTGCCATATCCGGCGATCGCAATTCGTATTCTTTCTGTCATTGGGTCAGGTCGATGGAGGGTTGATCAGTTCCGTTTGCAAACAGTGAAAGTGTAATGGATGGCTTGCGCCCCGCCGGCGGACGGCGGCACTTTCGGTGCTACACTCGCGGAAACAGTGTATCGACGCGGGCCATGCTCGTGCCGCCCGCCACCATCAATCAGAAAAAGGGGGGTCTTAAATGGTATACGTAATTCAGGTGCTGTCCGCAATTCTGATCGGCATCGCCATTGGCGCGATGCTTGGCCCACGGAATCCCATGCGTCTGGGTACATCCGTTCTCGCCATCGTGCTGGGTCTCGTGACCCTCTTCACTGGGTCCTGGATCTACCTGGCTATTGGTACTGTGATCTTCCTGATCGGTGCAGGCATGCGTACGGGTGAAGGCGCACGCGCCTGAAGCCTACGCCGGCTGACACTCCGCGCAGGCATAGAGCGGCCCCTTACCAGGGGCCGTTGTCTTTCCGATCAGCTTTTCCAGGCAAAGCCCTTTTTGGCGGTGCCGCCCTCCTTCACCGACACCTGCTGGCTTTGCGCCTTGCCCTTGTAGCTGGCTTCTATCGTGTACTCGCCGGGTTCGAGCCGTGCAAGGAAAAACGGCCCAACCGACGGCACGTCCATCACCACACTACCGTCCTTGTCCTTGATTACCAGCCTGACGTCAGCCACATAGGGCCGGGAGCCGCCCCCTTCCGGTTCTTCCGCAAAAGTGAGCGCCAGAGGGTAGGATGACTCGGCTTGCTTGAACGCTTCCGAGCCGTCCGCGCCAAAGCCCCCCGTCACGTATTCGATGCCGCCGGCGGACTGGACGGCGGGCAGTGCGCCCTGCGTGTGCCCCGTGGCCGCGAATAAACCGGCAGCGCCAATCAAAAGCGCCGCCGCGCCAAGGCGAATAGAGGGCCCGCGCGAGTCGCGAGTCGTCGTACCAGATGCAGCTCGAAAACGATGGTCCATAGAGAAACCTCCTGAAGCAAGTAGTGTTGATATAGCCGGATGTATGTCCGAACCAGCAGGAAGCGCGCCCGGATTTCATGTCTATAATGCAAATCATTATTATTCAGACTGAGTCCTGATACATGAAGCTGAACCGATCCCTGACCCTTCTTGCAGCCACGCTGATTGCCGCCGGCGCAACGGCCCCGGCCTTGGCCAGTGCAACGGCAACGCAGCAGAACGCTTCCGGCGCCAGGCAATCCGCCACTGCTGCGGACGAAGCCTTCGTCCTCCAGCACGCAGACGGCACGCTGAAACTCGACGCTCGCCCCAGCAAGGTGGTGAGCTTTGAACTCGGCATTCTTGATTCGCTGACCGCGCTGGGTGTGCCGGCCGCCGGCGTGCCTAAATCAGTCTACGAAGGGCCGCTCGCGCGCTATCAGGACGCTCCCGTTGTTGGGACACTGTTCGAACCGGACTACACCGTCCTGAAAGAAATCAAGCCTGACCTCATCGTGGCGGGGGGCCGCTCCCTCAAGGCTGTGCCGGAACTGAGCAAGGTGGCACCCACCGTGACGTTCGCCA
>JAJUGH010000181.1 GCA_029268265.1 Alcaligenaceae bacterium
GGGCGTGAGCGAGGAAATGGCTCGCGAAGCGTTCCGCCTGGCCGCCGCCAAGCTGCCGATCAGCACGACCTTCGTGTCGCGCCACATCGGTGCCTAAGGAGACGTCATGAAAGCCAGCGAACTCCGTTCCAAAGACGCCACCGAGCTTTCCAAGGAGCTCGAGAGCCTGTTGAGGGCACAATTCAACCTGCGCATGCAGCGTGCCACCCAGCAGCTTTCCAACACCAGCCAGCTCGGTAAAGTGCGCCGCGACATCGCGCGCGTCCGTACCATCATGGCCGAGAAGGCAGGAAAGTAATATGAGCGAAACCCAAACCACTGCACCGGCAAAGCGCCAGCGCACCCTCATCGGTCGCGTCGTCAGCAACAAGATGGACAAGACCGTGGTGGTGAACGTCGAACGCCGTGTCAAGCACCCCGTCCTGGGCAAGATCGTGGTTCGTTCGAACCGCTACAAGGCTCACGACGAGACCAACCAGTACAACGAGGGCGACCTCGTGGAAATCGCCGAAGGTCGTCCGATCTCGCGCGACAAGTCCTGGACGGTCGTGCGTCTGCTTGAAGCCGCACGCGTCATCTAAGCCGTTACCGCGCCGGCATTTTGTGCCGGCCATTGATGGCTGAAGAAAAATCCGGAGTCTCCGCAAGGAGCTCCGGATTTTTTATGCCTGCTCGTCGCGCAGTTCCCGCCGCAAGATCTTGCCAACGTTGCTGCGCGGCAGATCATCGCGAAACTCCACCGACTTTGGGCACTTGTAGCGGGTGAGTTTGCTTCGGCAGTGTTCAATGACTTCCTGCTCGGTGAGCGCTTTGTTGCGTGTAATGACGTACAGCTTCACCGCTTCGCCCGAGTGCTCATCCGGCACGCCCACAGCGGCGGCCTCGATGATGTCCGGGTGTTCCACGGCAACGGCCTCGACCTCGTTGGGGTAGACGTTGAATCCGGACACCACAATCATGTCCTTCTTGCGGTCCTTGATGTAGATGTACCCCTGCTCATCCATCAGCCCGATATCGCCGGAGCGAAAGAAGCCGTCTTTATCGTAGGCGCCTTGCGTCTCTTCCGGGCGGTTCCAGTACCCGGGCGAAACCTGCGGACCTCGGATGCAGATTTCCCCCACCTCGCCAATACCCAGGTCGGTGCTGTCGTTTCCACGAATGACTACCTCGGTTGAGGGGACCGGCAGACCAATGGACCCATTGAAGTCCCGGCGATCAAGTGGGTTGATGGTGACGGCCGGCGACGTTTCCGTGAGCCCGTAGGCTTGCGTAAGCGGTGCGCCCGTGGTCTTCAGCCAGCGTTCCGCCACCGTCTGTTGCACCGCCATGCCGCCGCCGAGCGCCAGCTTCATGCCGGAAAAGTCCAGTTTCGCGAATCCCGGGTTGTTCAACAGGGCGTTGAACAGTGTGTTGACGCCCGTAATAGCGGTGAATCTCGTTTTCGACAGGCTCTTCACGAACGCGGGGATGTCGCGTGGATTCAGGATCAGCAGATTATTGCCGCCCAGCTTGAGGAAGGTTAGGCAGTTCGCCGTGAGGGCGAAGATGTGATAGAGCGGAAGGGCGGTGACGATGCATTCTTCGCCTTCCTTCACGTGGGGCCGAACCCAGGCGTGGGCCTGGCAGACGTTGGCCACCATATTGCCGTGAGTCAGCATGGCGCCTTTCGCCACGCCGGTGGTACCACCCGTGTACTGCAGGCAAGCCAGGTCGCCATGATCCAAGGCGGGCCGCTGATAGCCACAGCGGCGGCCCTTCACCAGAATGTCAGTAAAGCGCAGCGCGCCCGGAAGCGAGTAGGGCGGAATCAGTTTTTTGACATGGCGGACCACAAGATTCGTGATGCCGCCCTTCACCGTGCCCAGCATGTCGCCCACGGTGGTGACCACGATGTGCTTGATGTTTGTCTTAGGCAAGGTCTTCTGCAAGGTATGGGCGAAGTTTTCAGCGATCACGATGATTTCGGCGCCCGAATCCACCAACTGATGTTCAAGCTCGGTGGGGGTATACAAGGGATTGGTGTTCACCACCACGGCGCCCGCACGCCATGCGCCGAACAGGCAGATGGGATACTGCAGAAGATTGGGCATCATCAGGGCGATACGGTCGCCCTTTTTTACGCCGATGGATTGCAGCCACGCGGCAAAGCAACGCGACGCTTCGTCCAGCTCACCATAAGTGAGGCGGACACCCATGCTCACATAGGCGCTATGGCGGACAAAACGTGCGCAGCTCTCCTCGAACAGCTCGACGAGAGAGGAATACGCCTGAGCCTCGTCAGTGATGTCAGTTGGAATGCCCGGCGGATAGTGTTCATGCCATATTGGATTCATGCGCCACCCTTGTTGGTATTTTGTTCGATGGTATCACCGACGCCCCGCGCGATGGCGCCCACCCGACCGGGCATGCCCCTGCAATTCCAATCAGAATCGATGCGATACCTGAATGCCCACGATGTTAGCGTTGGACTTGTACTTCCCGCGGACGATGCCCTTGTCGGGATCAGTGTCGTTGTTGATGTCCGTGTCGTTCAGGAACAGGTGTGCATAGCCGATATCGACTTGCGTCTGCTTTCCGACCGCATATTGGGCACCGATCGATACCCAGTAGCGATCCTTATCCGGAAGTGAAGTGGGGCGGTAAGTCGAGTTGCGTATGGGCGACTGATCCCATGCCACGCCGCCTTTGAGCGTCCAGCGATCGTTCAGGCGGTAATTGGCACCGAGGGCGACGCGCCACGTGTCGCGGAATCGGAGGTCGAGGCTGTCGCTTGGCAAGCCTTCGTTATCGATGTCCAGCGAACGGATACTGCTCCATCCGGTCCATGAGACATCGGCCAAAAGTTGCCAGCGGGGGTTCAAATCATGCACTAGGCTGAGGACGGCGGTGTCGGGCAGTTTCACGGACGTGGAAGCATCGCCTCGTTGGCGTGGAACGGGTAGTGGCACGGTCGCGTTGCTTACCGTTGTATCGCCATCGGCATCGATCGTGATATGCGAGCGGTACGACAGGCCCACGCGTGTCGATGGTGTGAGCTCATAAATCAGGCCGACGTTCCAGCCCCATCCGTCGCCTTTCATGTCGACCGTGGCGTCCAGGTCGCCCAACGTGGGCGCCAGTGGAAAAGGCGCTGCCCGACTGAACTCCGCGTCCAGATGCATCCAGTTGACGCCGGCACCCAGCGAAAGACGATCATTCACCTTGTACGCGATGGACGGATTGACGTTGGCGCTCCGAATGTCGAACTTCTTGGAGTGGTAGCGGCCCACCCAGTCGGAGTCGTACTCCGTCGCGAGACCGAAGGGAGCACCGATACCGAGACCGACGTACCACTGTGGGTTGATCTCCCAGCTTACGTAAGCGTTGGGCAGCAAGCCCCAGGACCCCGCATCACCGCCGTCGGATCCGGTGCCGGGCAAGCCGCCGGGCCCGGTGCTACCGTTATTCGAGAACTTGAAGGAGGGTCTCACAGCGGCCACGCCGCCCGAGACATTAAGGCCGCGAAGGTACGTCATGCCGGCCGGATTGAAGAATATGGTGCTCGCGTTCTCGGCCACTGCGGCCGACCCTGCATAAGAGTTACCCAGTCCGCTTGCGTTCTGCTCCAAGAGTTGGAAACCTGCACCATTTGCGGCGGTGGCGCCCAGTCCGGCAATGAGCACCGGCAAAAGGCGCAACGCTGCCCTATGGCAGCGCGCTTTGCGATTCGTCTGCATCTCCGTCTCCTCCAGGTAGTTATCTACATGGGCGTCACCCCCGGAGCTTTATTGCGCTCCCAATGCAGCGGGCCACCTGAAAACGGAGCGAATCCGGTCCCGAATATGACCCCGGCATCCGCCAGGTCGGAATCGGCCACAATGCCTTGCTCCACTTGTTCCCGTGTTTTTTCTACCAGCGGGGTGATCAGCCGCTGCGCCAGCCCGGCAGGCGGCGTGCCCGGTTCTTTCCTTTGGGGTTTGCCGTCGCTCCAGTTGTAGAAGCCGCGGCCCGTCTTGCGCCCCAGTTCCTTGCGCGACAGGTGCGACTCCAGGCAGCGTGGCAGGGTGGCGTTACCGGATAACTGACGTCCCGCCGCTTCGACGATATCCAGGCCAACCGTATCGGCGAGTTCGAGTGGACCCATGGGCATGCCGAACACCTTCATCGCCTCGTCGATGGTTTCGGGCGCGATTCCTTCATCCACACATCGCATGGCCTCGAGCATGTAGGGCGCCAATACGGCATTCACCAGAAAGCCCGGCGTGTCTCGCACGGGTAGCGGGTACTTCCCCAGCTTCCCGACGAAGGCCAGCGCGGTCGCGCGGGAAACGCGGTCCACGTCATCGGTCTCCACGACTTCCACCAATGGCATTTTGGCTACGGGGTTGAAGAAGTGGATGCCCACCAGACGGGAAGGGTGGATCAGTTGCTCACGCAAGGCCGAAAGAGACAGGCTCGACGTGTTGCTGGCGAGTACAGCGCCTTCTTTCATGAGCGGCTCGATACGGGCATACAGCGCCCGCTTCGCATCCAGGTTCTCGGTGATGGCTTCGATCACGAGATCGGCGTGAGTCACGCCATGACCAGACGGGTCAGGTATCAGCCGATCCAGCGCGGCGCGCCGCGCGCGTGGGTCCTTGATGCGCCGGTTGAACAGAGTGGCGGCCCGCCCTTGGGCGACCGCGATGCGTTCGCGATCCTGGTCCTGCAAGGTCACGCGTATTCCCTTGAGCGCGCACCATGCGGCGATATCGCCACCCATGGCGCCGGCGCCAACCACGTGGACGTGCTTCACTTCGCGTGAAAGTTCGTTCGCCTTGCCGAAACCCTTGAGCCGTTCCTGAAGCCGGAATACCCGAATCAGGTTGCGGGCGGTATCGGAGCGCGCGAGCTCATTGATGAGTGACGGCGCGGCGAGCGCGTCGCCATCATGGCGGGCCCAGATTTCGAGAATGGCGCGCGGAGCCAGATAGTGCTGGTAAGGATCGCGCTCGTTGAGCTTCTTTTCGGTCTGGCGCACCACCAGCGGGCGCAAGGGCTTCCAGTTCAATAGTCTGCCGATACCGCTTGCTCGCCGCGCGGGCTTGCCCGATGTCGCATGTTGCGCAGCGGCCCGCATCTGAAGGCGGGGCGGCACTTTGCCGTCCACCAGACCCAGGCGCACCGCCTTGCGGATGTCAACGGAACGCCCCGACAGCATCATATCGAGAGCCGCCGGCGCCCCAATCAATTTCGGAAGACGTTTCATCCCGCCCCAACCCGGGAAAATGCCCAGCATGACTTCGGGCAGCGTCAAGGACGTATCGGGTTGGTCGACGGCAAGCCGGTAGCGGCACGCCAGAGAAAGCTCGAGCCCGCCGCCCAGGCA
>JAJUGH010000182.1 GCA_029268265.1 Alcaligenaceae bacterium
GTGGGTGAGAAATACGGCATCGATTTCGAGCAGTATTTCGCGCCGGAGCTCGAGCGCCTGCGGCCTTATGAGGAAGTCGGCCTGATGGAAACCCACGACGGCGTCATCACCATTACGCCGAAGGGCAGGCTGTTCGTGCGAGCATTGGGCATGGTGTTCGACAAATACCTTTCGCAGCCTACGGTTTCGACTTACTCGCGCTTGATCTGATCGCGGTCTGTCGCCGTTTCGGCGGGCGCTGCGGGTCGCAAGGTCGGGACCCGGTACAGGTAGAGGGTGACGCCGATGCCGGGTATGAGCAACAGTGCACGTACCCACGGCAGCGGCACCACCCACATCGAGATCGTGAGTGAGGTCCACATGAGCGCCAGCGCGGCGATCTTGGCCCGCAGCGGGATCCCGCGCCCCGACTGGAAGTTGCGGATGTACGGCCCGAGGTGGCGCTGGTTCATGAGCCAGCGATGCATGCGGGTGGACCCGCGCATGTAGCAAGCCGAAGCCAGCAGCAGGAAGGGGGTGGTAGGCAGCACCGGCAGGAAGATGCCCAGGATGCCGAGCAGCAGGGCCACCGTTCCGGCGATGTTGTAGAACGTTTTGATCACGCCGTTTTCCGGGCACGAAGTACGAGGGAATTCTATCAATATGGCAAGCGACCAGGACAAAATACAGAAGCTGCTGGCACAGGTGCCCCTGTTCGAACAATATGACAGCACGGAATTGGCCAGGGTCGCTGCCGGTACCACCGAGCGGCACGCCAGGCGCGGTGATGCGATCTTTCATCGGGGCGAGCCCTGCAACGGCTTCCACATCATGGTGTACGGCCAGGTGAAGTTGATAGCCGTATCGCCGTCCGGTGCCGAGAAAGTGGTGCGCCTCCTGGGCCCTGGCGAAAGTTTCGGCGAGGCGCTGATGTTCCTGGAACAGCCCTATATTCTTTCTGCGGTCGCGCTGGCCGACAGCATGCTGCTTACGGTGGACAAATCCGTGTTGTTTGATGAGCTGGTACGGGAACCGGTGCTGGCGCGCAAAATCATTGCGGGTCTGAGCCGCCGTCTGCACGCTTTCGTATCCGATGTGAAATCGTATTCACTGCACTCCGGCACGCAGCGCGTAATCGGGTACCTGCTGCAGGCGCACGCTTCGGCCGGCGGCTCGCCGCTGCGGCTGGAAGTCAGCAAGAACGTCATTGCTTCCCGGCTTAACCTCACGCCGGAACATTTCTCACGCATTTTGAATGATCTGTCTTCGCGCGACCTGATCCGGGTCGAAGGCCGGCACATTACCATCCTGGACGAAGAGGCCTTTCGCGCTCACTGCGACTGAGCGGGGCGCCTTTGACTTGGTCTTTTAATGCCGCTGAGCAGTCGTTGGCGGAGCGTCGCCCGGCAGGGTTGCCGCGATGCGGCGGCAGGTTCGCATGTAGAGCCGCAGAGCAAGTCCCATGTTCCATGCCAGTAATCCGGCGGATACGGCCAGCGCAATGGCGCCTGGCAATAGTAGGGCCGGTATCAGGCTGGCAACTGACAACAAGATCACGGCCACAGCATGCGCGTAGAACTGGCGCATGGCATCACGCTCCGCAATGAACTGCTTCACCTTCGGCATGTAGGGCAGGGCGACGGGCGCCCGACGCTGCGCGTTGTGCCAAAGCAGAAACGGGATGATCTTGTAGAGCATGCCGTTCACCGCGGACACCCCGAAGCCCAGCACAAGCGATGTCCCGAGCAGCATCTGTGCTGAGGCGCCAGCGCCCGACGAACCGCCACGTTGCGCCAGCCATCCGCCTGGGACGGCCAGGATCGCGGCCACCATCAGTGCCGCCATGCCCACGTGCCAGAACCAGGTCGTTGGTTCTGGGGCGGGCCGCTTGCGGGTACGTAGCAGCCAGTGAGTCGTGAGTCCGTAGGCCAGGTAGCACAGCGCAAGCACGCCGCCCGCCAGCCATGCCACGGCGTTCGTGCCGGGCGGCGCAGTCCAGAGCAGCGTGATGCTGAAGAGGATCAGCGCAGCGAACGCGACCGGGGCCAGGTGGTCGGTGAGGCGTCGGGGATAGATTTCGGTGGCCTGGAAGATGGGTATGACCTGATAAGAGACGCCCACCACCAATAGACCGACCCAGCCGGCGAGCCCCCAGACCACATGAAGATCCGGCAGACGAGGCAACCAGTTTCCGGCGCCAGACGATGGCGCCCAGAAGCCGGCCTTCAGTCCGGCCATGTAGATCCCCAGGGTGATGGTGATCAGCAACGCCGCCGCGGCCAGGCGCACGGCGACCAGGACTTCACTCGAGCCCGGCGATCGCCGCTTCCAGTCGCGAATCAACCCTGCGATCACCGCAACCAGGAATATGAGGAAAGCGAGACCCAACAGCACGACCGCTGCGCCATGCAGGGTGCCGTTGCCGGTGAGAAAACCGCCCGCCAACGCCAGCACGCCCAAGGTCAGGCACATGTGCACGATCGGCGAAGTGACGTTTGCGTGCAACACGCGAATGCGGGCCGCGACCGGGAGGATCTGCATCATGGCGCCCAGCATGGCGCTGGCCAATACGCCCAGGGTCAGCAGGTGAGCTGCCGCCAGTACGCCCGGGTGCCAGCGTCCATAGGGAGCGTCCCCGGTTGAAGTCCAGGCCAGAACCAGGGCGGCAAACAGGAGAAACACCGGGACGTTGAGGAAGAAACGCAGTGCAACACCCAACGGCGGGGATTGATCAAAAGCTAGAGCGCGCTGCATGAAATAAAGTATAGTTGACTGCGGTCGTCGGACACTCGGCGCCCGCAACCTTGATTTTTATTAAGGTGTGCCTCCCGGCGAGAGCGCATAGTCTCTACTTCCGGGTACCGCAGTGCATGATTTTTAAGGATTCTATCGACCGTGTTGCACACTGCATTGGAACGACTCAAAGTCAAAGGCAAATCCCTGTTGCCAATCGTGCAGGGTGGCATGGGCGTGGGTATTTCCGCTCACCGCTTGGCCGGAACGGTAGCCTCGCTCGGCGCCTTCGGCACCATTTCAAGCGTTGATCTTCGTCGTCATCACCCCGACCTCATGGAGCGCACGGGGCGCTCGCGCGATAAAGGTCTCATCAACGAGGTCAACCTCATCGCCCTTGATCGCGAAATCAAGGCGGCTCGCGCACTGTCTGCGGGCAGCGGCGCCATTGCGGTGAACGTGATGAAGGCCGTCGAGCAATACCCTGACTACATTCGCCAGTCTTGCGAGAGCGGTGCGGATGCCGTGGTGGTGGGCGCAGGTCTGCCTCTGGACCTGCCCGAACTCACCCAGGATTTCCCCAAGACCGCCATCATTCCGATTCTTTCTGATGTTCGCGGCATCGCCGTCATCCTGAAGAAGTGGATGCGCAAGAACCGCCTGCCGGATGCCATCGTCATCGAGAATCCGCGCTTTGCCGGCGGCCACCTGGGCTCTCCTACGGCCGACCGCATCAATGATCCTTCGTACGCATTCCCCACCGTGCTGGAAGGCACGCGCGAATTGCTGCGTCAGCTGGGTCTCGAAAAAGAGAACATTCCTCTGATCACCGCCGGCGGCATCCACAGCCACGAACAGTTCCGTGAACTGATCTCGATGGGTGCCAATGCGGTGCAGATGGGTACGCCCTTCGCGGTCAGCGAAGAGGGCGATGCGCATCCCAACTTCAAGCGCGTGCTGGCCGAAGCGAAGCCCGAGGACATCGTCACGTTCATGAGCGTGGCGGGCCTTCCGGCTCGTGCGGTGCGCACGCCCTGGCTGGCCAACTATCTTGAAAAAGAAGCCAAGCTGCAGAGCATCGCCAAGGTCAAGCCGTGCACCGTGGCCTTTGACTGCCTGGCCCAATGTGGTCTGCGCGACGGCATCGCCAAGCAAGGGCAGTTCTGCATCGATACGCGCCTGGCTTACGCGCTGGAAGGTGACGTAAATCGCGGCCTGTTCTTCCGCGGCGCTGAGAAGCTGCCTTTCGGTAATGCGATCCGCCCGGTGCGCGAACTGATCGAGTACATGCTCACCGGTCTTCGTCCGACGCTCGCCGCGGTAACCAACCCCGGCGTGCGCATGAATCCGGAGCCGGTTCCGGCTTAATCTGCTTCAACCGGCCTTGTCCTGCGGGCAAGGCCGCTGCATCCAGGCGATTAGCGAACCGGTGAGCAGCAATGCCGCCGAGACGCCCAGCCCCACCGACAAACTCCCCCAGCGATCACTGAGCCAGCCCGCGCCTACAGGCCCGATGGTCTGCCCTACGGCGAACAGGCTCGTGACGACGGCCAGTCCGCTGCCCCATGCGGCGCGCGGCAGGTTGGCCTTTACAAAGCTGGTGGCGGCGGCGGGGACCATGAAAACACTGGCTCCCACGAGTGCTGAAGATGCCCACACTCCGATGATGTTGGGCATGGCCATGGGCAGCGCTGCGCCTGTGGCCAATACGGCCATGGTGGCAGCCATGGGAATGCCGTCGGCACGCCCATTGAAGACCCGCTGCCAAAGCACCGGGGCCAACAGTGTCATTCCCCCGAGCAAACTCCACATCACGGAAGTGACTGCCGCCTGGGACATGCCCGGCACCGGGTTCTGCCTGAGCCAGGCGATGATGAAGGTGATGTAGGCGATGTACCCGAGACCGAACAGAAAATAGCCGATGAACTCGGGCAGGCATGGCCGCCAGTCCCACTGCGCACGCGCATTGCCGGGTGCATTGGGCTCGTCAATGGTCCTTGCAGCGTGTACGGCAAGCCAGGTTAGCGGTATGCACAGGTTGCCCATGAGCAGCCATGCCCAAGGCCATGCTGTCGTTCCTGCAAACTGAAACAGCCAGGGTAGCAGCGCGCCCGTGGTGAGCATGCCAATACCGCTACCGCTAAAGAACACCACAATCGCGCGAGTGCCCAGGACGCCAGCCAGGACACCGCCGCAGATGAATGCGCCGGCCGCGCCGACACCCGCGAGGAAACGAAAGAGGGAAAGGAGGGCAAAGCTGTGGGTCAGGCCGGTGAAGATCAGCGCGAGGGTGGTCAGGACGGCACCCGCCGCGAAGAGACGACGGTTACCGTAGCGTTGTACGAACGCCAGAGTGGCAAGCGCGCCCACCAGATACCCCAATGCGTTGGCGGTGTTCAGCCAGCCCGCCTGCGCGTAGTTGAGGGCGAGATCCGCCTGCATGGGTGGCAATATGAGTGCATAGGCAAATCTGGCGTAGCCGACCGCCACGGCAGCGGCCCCCGAAAGCGCCCAGGGAAGGATGA
>JAJUGH010000183.1 GCA_029268265.1 Alcaligenaceae bacterium
CGCGCGCGGAAGAAGTGTCTGCGCCGGCATCCCGCGGAGCACGCTGCGGCACCGGTTCACCCGCTGCCACACCGTCCACCCGGCCGGTGATGCGTATCGGCTCGCGTGGTTGCGCCTGCTTCGCATCGGCCAATCGTTGCGCCTCCGCCTGCTCACGCTGTTCTTCCGCCATACGCTCGGCCTCCGCCAAGCGTTTTTCTTCGGCCAGCCGCCGCTCTTCAGCCAGGCGCTTCTCTACTTCGAGCCTGCGCTCTTCTGCCAGCCGCTTCTCTTCCTCGAGCCGCTTTTGCTCGGCAAGGCGGCGCGCCTCTTCGGCCCGGCGTCGCGCCTCGGCGGCTTCTTCAATGGCCACGCCCAGCGCGTCGACCAGTTCACCCAGCCGTTGCTCATTGCGTGCAAGGCGTTCAGCTTCGCCACGCTGCTGCTTCAATTCTTTATCAATGCGCTCCAGCACCGCCAGGCGTTCAGCACGTTGGGCATCCAGTTCCGCTCGTTTGGCGGTGGTTTCCTGCGCTAGGCGCTGCAGTTCCTGCTCCTGTGCCTCGGCGCGTTTTCGCAGGTCGGCCAGCTCATCCAGCGCTGCACGTACCCCGCGTACCGCTTTCGCCTGTGCGCGCGAAACGTAGTCCAGGTAGCCCAGATCACGCGTGATGTCTTGCGGGTCTTCGCCCGAAAGTAGCGCGGCCCAGGGCGACAGGCCGCCGGCATACTGGGCGCGGAGCTGATCGGCCAGCTCGGCTTGCCGGGTGGCCAGCACCTGGGTCTGTTCGTCAATGCTGCGCCGCAGCTGCTTCAGGGCTTCATCGGCCTTACGACTGTCAGCCGCCAAACCTTCCAGCCGGCGATCAAGTTCCGAGATCGCCGTCTCGGACTCCTTAAGCGCCACCGACACATCCTGGCGGGACGACTCCGCCCCGCCTATTTCCTTTTCCAGTTTGCGAATGCGTTCGCGCAGAGCGTCCTGGTCGCGTTGCGCGGCAGCCTGACGCCGCTGCAGGTCGGACTCAGCGCCATGCGCCAAGCCGACTGCGCAGCACAAGGCAAGTACCAGGACGGCGGCATGCCGCATTGGCTCAGCCCTGCTTCGCCTTGCCCTGCGCCGCCACAGCCGCCATTTGCGCCTCGATCTCGGCCGGGTCGCCAAGATAGTAGTGACGAATGGGGCGCAGTTGTTCGTCCAGCTCATACACCAGCGGTTGGCCCGTGGGGATGTTCAGATGAACGATGTCGTCGTCCGACACGTTGTCGAGGTGCTTGATGAGCGCACGCAGGCTATTGCCGTGGGCCGAGATCAGCACGCGGCGCCCCGAACGGATGGCAGGCGCAATGGATTCGTTCCAGAAGGGCAGCACGCGGGCAACGGTGTCCTTCAGGCATTCGGTAGCCGGCAACAGCGAAGGGTCAACCTTGGCGTAGCGGCGATCAAAGCGGGGATGGCGCTCGTCGTTGTCATCCAGGGGATCCGGGGCGATGGCATAGGCGCGGCGCCAGATCAGGACCTGTTCGTCACCGAACTTGGCGGCCGTCTCGGCCTTGTTCAAGCCCTGCAGGGCACCGTAATGGCGCTCATTCAGGCGCCAGCTCAAGCCGATGGGCGTGTGCATGGCATCCATGGATTCCAGGGCAATCCACAGGGTGCGGATCGCACGCTTCAGCACAGAGCAGTATGCGAGATCGAACTCGAAGCCCTTCTCCGCCAGCAGCTCGCCGGCCTTGCGCGCCTGGTCGCGACCGGTGTCGGTCAGATCGACGTCGGTCCAGCCGGTAAAGCGGTTCTCGAGATTCCATTGGCTTTCGCCATGGCGCATCAGGACGAGTTTGTACATGTTAAAAGTCACCCCGGAAGTTAATAATCGCGGTCCATTTTATAATCGACTGATCCCTGTCCCTCATCCCAGCGCATTTCCGGAACGAACCGTGGACTTTTTCGCAGACCAGACCAACCTTCTTCTCATCATTGTGGCCATCACGGCCGCCGTTGCCCTTGCCCTTCCGCGCTTCCTGCAAAGGGGTGCGCGCCAGCTGGGGGTCAACGAGGCCGTGAAGCTGGCCAACGACAAGCAGGGCCTGTTCCTGGACGTGCGCAGCGCCGAGCACTTCAAGGCGGGCAACATCCCGCAATCGCGCAACATCCCGGTGGCCGACATCGGCACCAAGGCCGGCAATCTGCCGAAAGACCGGCCCATTATCGTGGTTTGCGAACGCGGCCGCAGCTCGGTTGACGTAGTGAACAAACTCAAGACCAGCGGGCACCAGGAAGTCTATTGCCTGCAAGGCGGCCTCGCCGCCTGGATCGAGGCCGGCATGCCGCTGGCCAAAAAGCACTAGCGAGGAAAACCATGGCAAAAGTCACGATGTACAGTACCGCCGTCTGCCCGTTTTGTGTACGGGCCGAAATGCTGCTCAAGCAGCGCGGCGTCACCGAAATCGAAAAAATCCGTATCGACCTCGACCCGTCCCAGCGTTCCCTCATGATGGAGCGCACCGGGCGACGCACGGTGCCTCAAATCTATATTGGCGAGACGCACGTCGGCGGCTACGATGACCTGGCCGCTCTGGACCGCGCAGGCAAGCTGAAGCCGCTGCTCGAGGAATAAGCCACCGGCCCGGCATCCGCCCGGCCGTATGCGCATTCCCGGCACCATCCTTACGCGGGGCCTGCCGGCCCCATCATTCCCTACCCTCTATTTCAGGAAGATTCATGGCCGAGCAACCCAACAGCCAAGACACGGCTCCCAGCTTCGCGCTGCAGCGCACCTATCTCAAGGACCTCTCGCTTGAGATGCCGAATGCGCCGCACATCCTTCTGCAGCAGGAAGCGCCCACTGTCGAAGTCTCGCTGAATGTCGGCGGTCAACGTCTGGCCGAGACCATTTTCGAAACCTCCGTCACGGCCACCGTCACGACGCGCATCAACGACAAGGTTCTTTACCTGGTCGAAGCCACACAAGCCGGCATCTTCGAAGCGGCCAACATCCCCGACGAGCAGCTGGATCCGCTCCTGGGCATCGTGTGCCCCACCATGCTGTACCCCTATCTGCGCGCCAACGTGGCGGACGCCATCACCCGTACCTCGCTGCCGGCTCTGCACCTTGCCGAAGTCAACTTCCAGGCGCTGTACGAGCAACGCGTGGCCGAGATGCAAAAGCAGCAGGAATCCGAGCAGTCCGGTTCGGGCCTGTACGTTCCTCCCGGCGCCAACAAGGCCTGAGCGTGGCATGAGCGCCGACTCCTTGCCCGCTCGCGTCGCGGTTCTGGGCGCCGGAAGCTGGGGCACGGCGCTCGCCTCACTGTCGGCCGAACAGGCCGACACATTGATCTGGGCGCGGCGTGATGAAGTCGCCGCCGAGATCAATCAGCAACACACCAACGCCCGTTACCTGCCAGACATCCCGCTACCCGCGGCATTACGCGCCAGCAGCGATTTCGACGCGGCGCTGGAACATATCTGCACAGCGCACTCTGATGCGCTGATCATCCTGGGTGTACCCGTCGCCGGAATGACGGAAACCTGCCGCAAGCTGGCGCAGGGCCTTTCCGGGCGTGCGCACCCTCCCGTACACATCATCTGGACCTGCAAGGGCGTACAACCCGACACCGGGCGGCTCCCGCACGAAGTGGCTGAAGCCGAACTCGGCGGTCTACCCGGCGTCTCGCTGGGGGTATTGTCCGGTCCTTCTTTCGCTCTGGAAGTCGCCAAGGGATTGCCCGTGGCGCTTACGGTCGCCAGTCCGCAACCGGCTGCGCACGACAGCGTGCTGGACGCGCTACACGGCAAGGCCTGCCGCGTATACACGAGCACCGACGTCATCGGCGTCGAAGTTGGCGGAGCCCTGAAGAACGTGATGGCCATCGCCTGCGGCATTTCAGACGGCCTGGGGCTCGGCTCAAACGCTCGTGCCGCCCTCATTACCCGGGGTCTCGCCGAAATCCAGCGGCTGGCTTGCGCCATGGGCGGGCAGGCCGAGACCGTACAGGGGCTTACCGGGCTGGGCGACCTCGTCCTCACCGCCACGGGCCCGCTATCTCGCAACCGGCAAGTGGGCCTGGCCATCGGCGAAGGCCGCAAGCTCGATGACATACTCGCCGGCGGCATGACGGCCGAAGGCGTACGCTGCGCCCGTGCCGCATTGGCGCTGGGTGAGCGACTGGGGGTGGAGCTGCCCATTACCGCCGTGGTGTGCCGGGTTCTGTTTGAAGACCTGGCTCCCGCCGAGGCGGTGGCCACATTGCTCGCCCGCGACTCCCGGGCGGAATCGCCGAATTCTTATCGCTGAGGAAAACACTCATGGCTCGTCATTCCGCCGTTCGCCGTCTGCTGCATCGATCCCTTATTGGCGTGGCCGCCGCCCTGTTCATCGCACCGGCATGGGCGCAGGCTGATTCGTGGCCGAGCCGCCCCATTCAGATGGTCGTGCCTTTCCCGCCCGGCTCGTCGCCGGACACACTGGCGCGGATGCTGGCCGACCCTCTTGCGGCCAAACTCGGCCAACCCATCGTGGTTGAGAACCGGCCCGGTGCCGGAGGCAATATCGGCACGCGCCAGGTGGCCAAGGCCAAGCCTGATGGCTACACCATCCTGCTCACGATCAACGGGCCCATCGTCACCGCGCCGTCGCTCTACCAGAAGACCCTGGGCTACGACCCCGATACGGAATTGCAGGTCGTCAGTATGGTGGGCACCAGCCCCAACGTGCTGGTAGTCCCCGCGGATGCCCCCGCGGACAACGTGCAGCAGTTCGTGGAGCGTGCCAAGGCCAGGCCCGGTGAGCTCAACTACGGCACGGTAGGCCCCGGCAGCTCCGCTCACCTCGGCATGGCCATGCTTGAGCAAGCAGCCGGCATCTCCCTGCTGCAGATCCCTTACACCGGCTTCCCGCAAGTGATCATGTCCATCGTGCAGGGCGACGTGCACGCCGGCTTCATGGTCCCCGGTGTAGCCATGCCGCAAGTCCAGGCGGGCAAGGTCAAGGTACTGGGCGTAACCAGCCTGGAAGAAAGTGAAGTGCTGCCCGGGCTGCCCACCATTGCCTCACAAGGCTTTCCGGGCTTCGAATCCATCTCGTGGGATGCCCTCTTCGTGCCTGCCGGCACACCGGACGAAATCGTGGAGAAGTTGAACCGCAATGTGCTGGAAGTGCTGGCCATGCCATCGGTGCGGGAGCAGTTCGCCACGCTTTACTTCACGCCGGCGCCTACATCGCCCACTGAGGCCGAAGAGATGATTCGGGCA
>JAJUGH010000184.1 GCA_029268265.1 Alcaligenaceae bacterium
AGCATGACGACCAATAGATCAAAAGGCGTGAACTGACCGATCGTACGCTTGCCGGACATCCGTACGATCACCAATAGAGCCAGATAGACGATAGTTCCCCGGACAATGAATTCCCACCATTCAAGGCTCATATCAAGCATGATTCACTCCATACCACGCCGCCCAGAGGCCGCCGCGTCCCTGCGGCGATGAAGTCCTTCGGCGGTCTTTCGGGGCCAAGGCATTTACCGTGCCGGTCGAAGGCATGTGCATTGCTTTGCCATGGCCGACACAATGTCTTGTGGGAAACCGATATGGACCAGCCGACGGCAGTGAGAGCACCGCGTAGCTACATGGACTATTCCCTGGATGCAGGTGTGGGGGCGAGAGCCAACATCGGGCTCATTGCACTGGCAAGCGATCACAGCCTCGAAGCGGAATGGCGGTATCTGCTAACGATACCCGGCGTGGCGTTTCACACGACACGTATACCCGGAGCCACGAAGGGAGGACCGCTAGGGCTGGAGGAATTGCTCGAGCATATCGAACCGGCAGCACAGCTTCTGATCCCGGATACAGCCCTGGATGTGGTCGCTTTCGGTTGTACGTCCGCCGCAGGCGCGATCGGGGAAGACCGTATTTTTGCCGCATTGCAGAAGGCTTGCCCCGTGGCACGGCCCACGACTCCCATCACGGCCACACTGGCCGGCCTCAAGCGGCTTGGCATCGGGCGGATCGCCATGGTGACTCCTTATGGCGAGGAAACGAACGCCATGGAGGAAGACTATCTTCGACACGCCGGCCTGGAAATATGCCGGATCGCCACCTTCGGGGAGGTGACGGACGAGGAGGCCGGACGTATCGATGCGCCGAGCTTGTGCCGTGCCGTAGTGGAAGCCGCCGAGACGCCCGAGGCGGAAGCCGTCTTCGTGTCGTGCACGAGTTTGCGCTGTGCGAAGTTGATCCCCGCGCTCGAAGCCGCTGTCGGTCGACCCGTCGTATCCAGCAACCAGGCCATGGCGTGGCATGCCATCAGGCTGGCGGGGGTTGAGGAAACCTTGCCGCAGTTCGGACGGCTGTTTGGCGTGTGACTTGTGCAGGCGGGCCGCACGGCTCGCCATGCGTGGCTGTGAAGTGCTCGTCAAGGAATCGCAGGAATGCCTTTACCCGAGGCGCCGGGGCCCGGCCCGGCGGGTAGAGCACATACATCGTATCCGCCGCGGTAACCATGTATTCGGAAAGCAGCGGCACCAGTCGCCCGGCCACGACATCGGCGCCGATATGGAATTCGGCCAGTCTCACGATCCCCAGTCCTTGTAGTGCGAGACTGCGCAACAGCTCGCCCTGATCCGCACCGATGTAGCCCTGGACATTGATCGTCTTCGTGGCTGCCATGACATCCTCCGGGCCGGCGGGCCGCTCGAGAAACGTCCACGCGTTCCATTGCGTGCGTATTGTGAAACCCAGGCAGCGATGATCCCGCAAATCGTCCGGATGTCCCGGCCGGCCGTAGGCTTCGAGATAGGCGGGTGCGGCCGCCACGATCCAACGCCGCAGGAACAGGGGCTTGCCGATAAGCGAGAGCTCCGTGGGGTTGCCGCTATGAATCGCTACGTCAATTCCCTTCTTGAGAAAGTCGCCGCGGTCCGTGCCGATGATGAACTTGATTCGCAGCCGGGGGTGTCGTTGAAGGAAGTCGGGCAGTAGCGGTGCCAGCTGGTACTTGGCGAAAGTTAGCGAAGTGTGGATGTGGAGAACGCCTGCAACGTCTTCGTCGGCCGGCGAGACGGCGTTTTCGGCGTCGGCCATCGCGTCGACGACTTGCTGCGCCGCATGTCGAAAGCGATGCCCTTCCTGGGTAAGCCGGATGGAGCCCGCAATGCGATCAAACAGCCGCACCTGTAGACGCGCTTCCAATCGGCTGATCGATTTACTGATCGATGAGGGGCTGCGCTCCAGGCGGCGCGCCGCTGCGGAAAAGCTGCCTTCTTCCACGACACACAGGAACACCGTGAGTTCCGTGAACTTGTCGAGACGCGGCTGCGAGGCATCATCCATCACACGAGCTCCTTTGCCCGCCGGGGGCCGGTTCCTGTGAATTGTATTCACAAGGCCTTTGTTTGGACGATGGTGGTTGACCCGAAGGTCGGTGAGTAGACTGAACCGCAGTAAAGACAGGAGGAGACAACCCATGGCAAGAACGATCCGCGTCGGCTCCGGTGCCGCCTGGTGGGGAGACCGCGTCAGTCCGGCCGCCCTGAACGCAGAGCGCGGCGAACTGGATTACCTGTGTTTCGAGACGATGGCCGAGGCCACCATCTCGGCAGCGCAAGTACGCAGCCGCCGAGACCCCAGCTTCCCCGGGTATGACACCTATCTCGATGACCGTATGCGTGCGGTGTTGCCCGCCTGCATGCAGCAAGGCACCCGCATCATTTCCAATCAGGGCTGGATCAATCCTGAAGGCGCGGCCAAGCGCATCGTGGAATTGCTGCAGGAACTGGGTATTTCGGGCGTCAAGGTGGCGGCGGTGAATGGCAGCCTGATCACCGACCGTGCGCTGGAGTTGACCGACACGATCCTGGAGAACGGCGAGCCCACTGCCACGCTCGGGTCGACCTTAATCTCCGCTGAAGCCTACATGGGTGCCGAACCCATCGTGGAGGCGCTGAAGAACGGCGCTCAGATCGTGGTCACCGGCCGGGTCGCCGATCCTTCCATCTTCATGGCTCCGATGATGCATGAGTTCGGCTGGGATCCCCTCGACCATGAGCGTCTGGGGGCGGGCAATGGGCTCGGCCATTTGCTCGAGTGCGGTGCGCAAGTCACCGGCGGATACTTCTGCGACCCCGGCTTCAAGGATGTTGAGGAGCCGTGGAACCTGGGTTTCCCCATCGCCGAAGTGAACGAAGACGGCTCCGCAATTCTGACCAAGACGCCTGGTACGGGCGGGGCGGTGAACATGCGCACAGTGAAAGAGCAACTGCTGTACGAAGTGCACGACCCTGCAAACTACATCACGCCCGATGTCGTTGTGGACTTCACCACGGTGAACCTGGAAGAGGTGGGGCAGGACCGCGTGCGCGTGTCCAACATCAGCGGCAAGCCGCGCACGCCCACGTTGAAGGTCTCGCTGGGCTGCACGGAAGGCTTCATCGGCGAAGACATGTTCTTTTACGCCGGCCCCGGCGCCTTGCGCCGCGCCGAACTGGCGAAGCGGGTACTGGAAGAGCGGTTCAAGATAGTCGGCCTGCAGGCGGATGAATACCGGGTCGACTTTCTGGGCATGAATGCAATTCACGGCGGCGCCACGCCCGATACCGCGCCGGAGCCCTATGAGATCGCCGTACGCGTCGCCGCTAGAACCAAGACCCGGCAGGAAGCCGAAAAAGTGGGCCGTGAAGTTGACGGCATGGCCGTCTCCGGCATCGGTCACACCGGCAAACGCGTGCCGCACCAGGACCGCACACGCGAAATTATCGGCGTCTGGTCATCATTGGTGCCGCGCGAGAAGGTTCCTGCCACCGTCACTTACTTCGAGAGCTGATCATGCGAGTCCTGCTACAACACCTTGCACACACCCGCTCCGGCGACAAGGGAAACACTTCCAATATCGCCGTGTTCGCCTATGAGCCGGAGTTCTACGAACTGCTCAAGGACCAGCTCACGGCTGAGCGCTTCAAGGCCTTCTACCGCGATGCCATCAAGGGAGAGGTACTGCGTTACGAGGTCGACAACATCCACGCCCTGAACTTCGTGGCGCATGGTGCGCTCGGAGGCGGTGTGTCGCGCAGCCTCTGCCTGGACAATTACGGCAAGGCGCTGTCTGCCGCGATTTTGGGGTTCGAGATGGAGGTCCCGGATGAGCTGGCGACCAAATTGAAGGGGCAGCACCTGCTCCGGTCAAGCACTGACGACGTATCGGCGCTGGCGCAGTAGGTCTGTAACAGGTGGCCGGCGTAGCCATTCAAGTCCACATGGCGCGCCAGCGGCCACGGCACGATTAAGAAGTAGTACCTGTAGTACTCGCAGCCTCATAGAAAGGAGACAAACGTGTTGACAAAGAAATGGCATGCGCTCGCGCTGAGCCTGGGCGCGGTGGCATCGCTGGCGGTTGCAGCGCCCAGCTTTGCCGAATATCCCGATCGGGCCGTAACCATGGTGGTGCCCTATCCGCCCGGCGGCACCACTGATATCCTGGCGCGCCTGGTGTCGAATCGGCTCACTGACAAACTTGGTCAGATCTTCGTGGTGGAGAATCGCCCCGGTGCCGGCGGTCAGATCGGCACTCAGTCGGTGGCGCGTTCCAAAGCCGACGGCTACACCATCATGATGGGCACCATCAACACGCACGGCATCAATGCGGCGCTGTTCGAGAAACTGCCGTATCGCACCATCGAAGACTTTGCGCCGGTCAGCACCGTGGCAGATACGCCGAACGTGATCATTGCTGCCAAGAACGCGCCCTTCAAGAACCTGCAGGAAATGATCGCCTACGCCAAGGCGAATCCCGGCGTCATCAGCTTTGGTTCCACCAGCATGGGCGGCAGCCCGCATATGTCCGGCGAGCTGTTGAAAGCCACGGCCGGTATCGATATGGTCCACGTACCGTATCAAGGCGGCGGCCCGATGCTTAACGATGTCATCGGCGGTCAGATCCCCGTGGGCTTCGATAACCTTCCTTCTTCCGCCGGGCATATCGATTCCGGAACGGTGCAGGGCATTGCCGTCACCACCAAAGACCGTTGGCCCAGCTTCAAGGACATGCCCAGCGTCTCTGAAGCGGGTATTGATGACTACGAAGTGGCTGCCTGGTTCGGCGTACTAGCGCCGGCTGACACACCGCGGCCGATCGTCGAGAAGCTTAGCGGTGCGATTGCCGAGATACTGAAGGAAGACGCGATTGTCGAACGGCTCGCCACGCTCGGCGCACGCCCGGTTGGCGATACGCCCGATGAAATGTCGACACGCATCAAGGCCGAGGTCGACAAGTGGACCAAGGTAGTGGAAGTGAACAAGATGGAGCGGTTGTAGGGGGTGGACCAAAACAAAGACGCCGCCCATTGCGGGCGGCGTCTTTGCTTGAATCACTGGTGCCGGCTAAAGGAGTCGAACCCTTGACCTTCGCATTACAAGTGCGCTGCTCTACCAACTGAGCTAAGCCGGCTTAAAGAAGCGACATTCTACCTGAATTTCCTGGCGCCTACTTCAC
>JAJUGH010000185.1 GCA_029268265.1 Alcaligenaceae bacterium
ACCGGCAGCGCCAATCAAAAGCGCCGCCGCGCCAAGCCGAATATAGGGCCCGCGCGAGTCGCGAGTCGTCGTACCAGATGCAGCTCGAAAACGATGGTCCATAGAGAAACCTCCTGAAGCAAGTGGTGTTGGTATAGCGGGATGTATGTCCGAACCAGCAGGAAGCGCGCCCGGATTTCGTGTCTATAATGCAAATCATTATTATTCCGAGTGAGTCCTGATACATGAAGCTGAACCGATCCCTGACCCTTCTTGCAGCCACGCTGATTACCGCCGGCGCAACGGCCCCGGCCTTGGCCAGTGCAACGGAAACGCAGCAGAACGCTTCCGGCGCCAAGCAATCCGCCACTGCTGCGGACGAAGCCTTCGTCCTCCAGCACGCAGAAGGCACGCTGAAACTCGACGCTCGCCCCAGCAAGGTAGTGAGCTTTGAACTCGGCATTCTCGATTCGCTGACTGCGCTGGGTGTGCCCGCCGCCGGCGTGCCTAAATCAGTTTACGAAGGGCCGCTCGCGCGCTATCAGGACGCTCCCGTTGTGGGGACACTGTTCGAACCGAACTACACCGTCCTGAAGGGAATCAAGCCTGACCTCATCGTGGCGGGGGGCCGCTCCCTCAAGGCTGTGCCGGAACTGAGCAAGGTGGCACCCACCGTGACGTTCGCCACCGACCCGAATGCGTTCATGAAGACGTTCCGGGAAACCAACCTGGCGCTGGGCAAAGCCTTCGGAAAGGAGGAGCAGGCAGCTGCAGCGTTGCAGAAGATCGACAGCAACCTCGAGGAACTTCACGCTCGTAACAAGGGAAAGACCGGTGCCATGCTGTTCGTTGTCAGGGGCAACGTCATGCCGCACGCGCCCGGTGACCGCTTCGGTTATGCCTACGAGCTGACCGGTCTCGAGTCGGTCTTGCCGGCCAAGGACCCCAACGCACCGGTGGCGCCTCGCCCAGAGCCCGGCTCGCCCGAAGCGAAGGCCGCTGCGGAACAACGGGCCAAGGTCGTGTCGGAAGTCGCCGCCGCCGAGCCGGATTGGTTGATCGTGCTGGACCGTGGCGCCATCAATAACGGCGAACACACGGCAAAAGAGACTCTTTCCAGCCACCCGGAACTGAGCAAGACCAAGGCGTTCAAGGAAGACCGCGTCTATTACGTGCACCCCAACGGCTGGTATGTGATTGGAGGCGGATTGAACAACATGAAGACCATCACCGAAGACCTGCTTCAGAAGATGCAATAAGCGCTCTGCTGTTCTCTTCATAAGCGTGTTGCCACGGCCGGCGTTTTCATATACTGTATGAACATACAGTATAGCGAGACGTCTTATGCAGACTGCAATCAAAGGCCGTGGCAGCCTTACCAACCGCAGCTCGCGTTTTCAGCAGCACAGCCGCCACACCATCCGCCCCGACCCGGATTGGCGGCCCGCCACCACTGTTACGGCCGAGCAGGCCCGCAGCATTATTTCCTCCAACCGTTCACCAGACATTCCGTTTGACCAGTCGGTGAACGCGTACCGCGGCTGCGAACACGGCTGCATCTATTGTTATGCGCGCCCCAGTCATGCCTATCTGGGTCTGTCGCCCGGGCTAGACTTCGAAACACGCCTCTACGCCAAGCCGAACGCGGCCGAACTGCTGCGCCAGGAATTGTCACGGCCGGCGTACCAGCCCAAGCTGATTGCCATGGGCACCAATACAGATCCGTACCAGCCCATCGAGCGTCGCATGCGGATCACAAGCGCCCTTCTCGAAGTCTTTGATGACTTCAATCACCCTGTCAGCATCACCACCAAGTCGGCACTGATCGTTCGCGATATTCCGCTGCTGAGCCGCCTGGCACAACGCAATCTGCTCAGGGTTTATATGTCGATCACCACGCTTGATGGCGAGCTGGCCCGGCGCATGGAGCCGCGCGCCAGCAGCCCGCCCAGTCGGCTCGCAGCCGTCCGGTCGCTTGCCCAGGCGGGGGTCCCCGTGGGCGTCCTCATTGCGCCGGTGGTCCCGGGGCTGACTGATCACGAACTGGAACACATCGCGGCCGCCGCTTCAGAGGCCGGCGCCACTGAAGCGGCCTATATCCTGCTGCGCTTGCCCGGCGAGGTCGCCGAGCTGTTCCGCGAATGGCTCGAAACGCACTATCCGCTGAAGGCGTCACGTGTCATGAATCTGCTCAGAGACATGCGAGGCGGCCGCGATTACGATTCCGATTACCGTCAGCGAATGGCCGGCACCGGCGTATATGCCGACCTGCTCAAACAGCGGTTCCGTCGCATCTGCAGCAAGCATGGCCTCGGCGCCGAGCGTCGCCTGCCCGATGTCTCGGCGTTCCGGGTGCCCAAGCCACGTTCGCCGCAGTTGGGTCTGTTCGGGGATTCCTGAGTACGAAGACGCCCGTAACAGTAAACACTTGCCGGTATCAGTAAAACGCCCGTTCCTATCTGGGAACGCGGGCTCGTATTCCTGAACACGCCTTCGTATTCCCGAACACGCGCTCGTATCCCTGGACACGCCTTCGTATCAGATCTGCTCGATCGCCGGATAGAACTCGTGGTTCTCGCGCTGCATGCGCAGGTAAACCGTCTTCAGGACATCGTTCGCGGCGTCCCTGAAAGCCTGGGGCTCGGCAGTCAAATTGGCGGCTACCGACCACTTATTGGTAAATTTGATGTAGGCATTTGCAATGCCCTTCATCTCCCGCTGATACGCGGCGCCCATCTCCGACATTTGCGGATCATCGGCCCGCTGCACCGCCGGGTACAGAATTCGGTCTTCGATGGCAAGGTGGCGAGTGAGCAAGGCGCCAAGCTCCTTCACCTGCTGTGCGATACCTTGGGCGTTCGCCTCAACCCCCGCATGTGCCAACTTCCGCAAGGCGGCGATACGCTCCAGAATCTCCACATGCTGTTGCTTGAATCGTTCGATGTCCATGGCGCTTTACTATACGATTAAAGATATATTGAAAATATATCTTACACCGCATAAGGCGCCGCGGACAACGCCAGGCGGGTGATGCGCCGTTAAAAAGCCACCTTCGGCTTTCGTATCCGCTCGGGCGGTGGCAGAATTCGCTTTCGCTTCAGGTAGAAATTGTGTCGTCGCCACCGTCTTTCAGTCTAAAACAAATCGCCATCCCGGCTTACGGGCCCTCTTTCCTGTTTGGAATGGTCGAAGGGGCCGTCTATCCCGTCATCGCTCTCAGTGCGCGTGAGCTCGGCGCGTCCATTGCCGAGGCCGGCCTCATCGTGGCGCTCACCGGCGTGGGCGCCCTGATGAACAACGTCCCCGCTTCGCTGATTACCGCGAAGTTCGGAGAGCGATCGGCGCTTACCGCCGCCGCCCTGTTCACCATTATTGCGCTCATGTTTTGCGTCAGCGCCCAGAGCCCGGCAATGTTCGCCGTGGGCGTCTTCATGATCGGCATGGCGCAAGCCGTCTTTCTTCTTGCGCGCCAGACTTACCTGACCGACGCGGTGCCGGTTTCGATGCGGGCGCGGGCCTTGTCCACACTCGGCGGCGTGATGCGTATCGGCCTGTTCATCAGCCCATTCATCAGCGCTGCGCTAATGCAGATGATGGGGCTGGACGGCGCCTATTGGCTGGCCGCAGTCGCCGCCGCTGCCGCCGGGGCGCTGGCCTTCACGCTACCCGAGCTGCCCAACAGGAAGAATGCTGCCTTGCGCGGACAGAACGCGAAGCCGCAGCGACTGAGCGCCATTCTGCGCGAACACCGCAAGGCGTTCCTGACACTGGGTACGGGTTGCCTGTTGGTGGCCGCACTACGAAATTGCCGACAGATCATTATTCCACTGTGGGCCGCCCATATCGCGCTGGACGCGTCGACCACCTCAGTCGTCTACGGCGCGATGGGTGCCATCGATATGCTGCTTTTCTATCCTGCCGGCAAGATCATGGACCGTTACGGCCGGCATTGGGTAGCGGTACCCGCAATGCTCGTCATGAGCACGGCGCTCATACTCATGCCGCTGACAACGGGCTTCGTCACCTTCCTGTTGGTTACCATGCTGCTCGGACTGGGCAACGGCCTCGGTTCGGGCCTAGTCATGACGATTGGGGCCGACAGCTCCCCCGCCCATGCTCGGCCGCAGTTCCTCGGCATGTGGCGTCTCATGACCGACATGGGATCCTGCGGCGGACCGCTGCTCGTATCGAGCATTGCCGCCGCAACGGGCCTTGCAACAGGTATCCTTACGGTGGCCGGCGTCGGCATGGCCGCCGCTGCGATCTTCCAGCGATGGCTGCCCCGCAAGCCCGCTGCGTGAGTGAAACCCGTTCCATTGCCGCCCATCCGCCTACAAGGAGAATCCATGCCCCACTCGCCCCTGATTGATGCCGGCCGTCTCAAAGCGATGCTCGAAGAAGGCGGCCACGACATCCTCGTGGTCGATTGCCGGTACGCGCTGCTCGAGCCTGAGGCGGGCGCACGCGCTTATGCTGAAGGCCATATTCCCACCGCGGTGCATGCCGACCTGGGCGAATTGCTCAGTGGGCCGACCACCGGGATGAACGGCCGGCATCCGCTGCCCGACCCGCAGGCCTTCGTCGAAGGCATGGCGGCACTGGGCGCGAATGACGAGACATTAATCGTTGCCTATGATGCGGCCGACTCCATGTTCGCCGCCCGCTTGTGGTGGTTGCTGCGCTGGATTGGCCATGAAAACGTACGCGTGCTTGACGGCGGACTGCAGGCCTGGCGCCAGGCGGGCGGCGAGCTATCTACCGACACACCGCAGCGGCCCCGGGGCAGCATCGGGCTTCGGCATCGCGCCAAGCCCACCGTCACATTCACCGACGTGCTGGCTCTGGTACAGAACGGCGGGCTCGAAAAGCGGGAGCGGCTCCTTATCGACGCCCGCAGCCCGGATCGCTATCGCGGCGAAAACGAAACCATCGACCCGGCCGGCGGCCACATCCCGGGCGCCGTCAATCGCTATTACAAGGAGAACCTTGATGCAGACGCCCGGTTCAAGGCGCCAGACCAGCTGCGGAGCGAATTTGCGGAGCTGCTCGGCGACACGCCTGCCCCCGAGGTGATTCATCAGTGTGGCTCGGGCGTTACCGCCTGCCACAACCTGTTGGCCATGGAGGTGGCCGGCATGGAGAGCGGCACACTGTACCCCGGCTCCTGGAGCGAATGGTGCCGCCAGCG
>JAJUGH010000186.1 GCA_029268265.1 Alcaligenaceae bacterium
AGACCGGCAGCAGCCGCATGATGGCCTTACTGAGTGTGGACTTGCCGCTGCCCGATTCACCGACCAGGCCCAGGCTTTCACCCGGGGCAATATGGAATGACGCATCGTCCACCGCGACATACGGGCCGCGGGGTGTCTGATAGGTGCAGACCAGATTCCGGACGTCGAGCAGGGGTGAGCGGCTCGCCGCGGTTCCGCCGGCTGATTCATCATGTCCGCCGGCCGTGTTGTCGCCAGCACGCGCGGGGGCAGCGGGAACCGTGATGGGTGGTGTATAGAGCTCAAAGCTGCGTTCGCCACTGACCGCATCGATCTCGGTACGGATCTCCGGCAGACGCGATACGGAATAGTGGGCGGTGGTCCCGCCGTGCAGCGAGGCCCCGATCAACCCTCGTGTATAAGGATGAGCAGGCGCCTGGAATACGGTTTCGGCCGCGCCTTCTTCCACCTTCTCGCCGTCATACATCACGGCGACCCGATCAGCCCACTGAGCGACCACGCCCAGATCGTGAGTGATGAGCAGCATGCCCATGGACAGCTCCCGGCGCAGCCGGTCCAGCAATGCAAGCACCTGGGCCTGTATGGTCACGTCCAGGGCCGTGGTGGGTTCGTCGGCAATCAGCAGGCGCGGGCGGCAGGCGATGGCCATGGCAATCATCACCCGCTGGCGCTGCCCGCCCGACAAATTATGAGGGTAGTCTTCCAGCCGGCGCTGCGGTTCCGGGATGCTCACCAAATCGAGCAGTTCGATGGTCCGCGCCCGTGCCGCCTGGCGTGATAGCCCTTCGTGCAGACGCAAGACTTCCATGATCTGGGCGCCGATCGTGTGCACCGGGTTGAGGGAGGTCATGGGCTCCTGAAAGATCATCGAGATCTCGCGCCCACGCACCTTGCGCATCTCGCGCTGGCTCAAGGCTGCCAGATTGCGCCCGCCGAAGCTGATTTCGCCTTCCAGGCTGGCGCCCGGCGCCAGCAATTGCATGATGGCCAGCGCGGTGGTGGACTTGCCGCAGCCCGACTCGCCCACCAGCGCGACCGTCTCGCCTTGCCCAATCGAGAGATCCAGGTTCTTCACCGCGTGGAAACGCCCCTGCGAACCGCGGAAATAGACGTCCAGTCCGCGCATTTCCAGCAGCGGAGTGTTTGCCTGTTCCGATTGTGCGCCTACGTTGGCGATTACCGTGCTCTCGACCATAGGCTGTGCGCCGACCTGCGACATTACATTCCTCTCAGCCGTGGGTTGAAGGCGTCGTTGAGCCCATCGCCCACAAGGTTCAGCGCCATGACCGTCAGGATGATGAAGATGCCGGGCAGCGCCGTCAGATACCAGGCGGTGCGCAACTGTTCGCGGCCTTCGCCGATCATGCTGCCCCACGACACGACGTTGGGGTCGCCCATACCCAGGAAGGACAGGCCCGATTCGATCAGGATGGCGCTGGCCACGATGACGGAGGTCGTCACGATGACCGGGGGCAGGGCGTTGGGCAGAATTTCCTGGAAGATGATGCGCGCGTTGCTGAAGCCTTGACTGCGGGCAGCCAGGACGAAGTCGGCTTCGCGCAGGCTGCGAAATTCCGCGCGCACCACGCGAGCAATTACCGGCCATGATGCGAGCCCGATCGACAGGATGATGGTGGTCACGCTCGGTTCCCCAATGACCACGAGTACGATCACCAGCAGGAACGACGGAACGGTCTGGAAGACTTCCGTGATGCGCACCAGGATGTCGTCCGTCCAGCCGCCGAAATAGCCTGCCATGCTGCCAATTAGCACGCCAATGAAAAGGCTGATGACGGCGGCCACCGCACCCGTCATGAGTGTGACCCGCGCGCCGTGAGCAATGCCTGCCGCAACGTCGCGGCCCAGCGTATCGCTGCCCAACGGGAAGGCGGGGTCTTCGCCAGGGGTGAGCAAAGGCATGGCAACCATGTCGAGCGGGTCGCCGGGAAACAATACGTGGGCGAAGATCGCCAGCGCGCTAAGCAGGATAAGCAGGATGGCGCCCGCCATGGCAGACGGATTGCGCAAGAAGACGTGGAAGGAACTGTGCATGGTTTGGCGTGCTTCCTACCGGGCCTGCACGCGAGGATCCAGCCACGCCTGCAGGACATCGACCAGCATGTTCACAATAATGACCATCAGCGACGAAAAAAACAGAATGCCCATCAGCACGGCGTAGTCGCGAGACAGCACCGACTCCAGCGCCAGCCGCCCCAGGCCGGGCCAGCTGAAGACGACTTCGATCACCACTGCGCCGCCCAGCAGCGTGCCGAAATGCATGCCGGCCACGGTGGTGACGGGAATCAGCGCATTACGCAGGATATGGCGGAACGTCACGGCGCCGGGCCCCAAACCTTTGGCTCTTGCCGTGCGGATGTAATCCTGGCGGCTCACTTCCAGCATGGAGGAGCGCGTCAGGCGCGAAAAGATTGCCACGAAGAACCCGGCCATGGCCAGCGCAGGCAAGGTCAGGTGGCGCAGAAGGTCCGCGATGTACGCCCAGCCTTGCAGGCCGGCGCCGATTGTTCCACTGCCGCCGGTAGGAAACCACCCCAGCTTCACGGCGAACAGAACGATCATCATCAGGCCGAGCCAGAAGCTGGGGGTCGAATACAGAATGAGCGAGAGCACCGACAGGACGCGATCCGGCCATTTGCCGGCCTTGGTCGCCATGATGGCGCCCAGTAGGATGCCCGCGAGCAGTGCGAGCGCCAGCGCCGACACCATGAGCACCAGGGTATTGCCCAGACGCGAGCCAATCAGTGTGGTGACCGGCACGTTATGCCGAGGCGACACGCCGAGGTTGAAGTGCGCCAGATTGTTCAGGTAATGCCATAGCTGCTCGGCTACCGGGATGTCGAGCCCGAAGTGAGTGCGCAGCTGAGCGAGCGCTTCTGCCGAAGCGCCGCCCGACTCCGCGGCGATGACGTCGACCGCATCGCCGGGAACCAGCTGGAACAGCAGGAAATTGAGGATGGTTATCCCGATGACGGTGGGCACCGCTTGCCAGAGCGTCTTGCGCAGGGCCTTGCCGAGTCGGGATGAAAGACGGCTCATTCCAGATAGAGGTCCGCAAAGCTGCCGCGCAGGCCTTCACCGGTCGGCGCGTAGTCCTTCACCTTGTCGGCAACGACGGTGATTTGGGGATTGGCACCGAACTGGATGGCCGGCAGGTCGGCATCGATGATTTCCTGCATCTTCAGGAACTGCTCACGGCGCTTTTCCTCGTCGACTTCCACGGCAGCGGCTTCCAGCAGGCTATCCACCTCGGGGTTCACGTAGTGCGCGGCGTTCGAAAAGGGCAGGCCGACCTTGAAGTTCTTCGACCAGTACACGCGCTGCACGCCAACAGTCGGGTCAAAGATGTTGGCGAGCGCTTCAAGCGTGATGTCCCAGTCGCGTTCCGTGTAGGCCTTGCCCACGTAGGTGGCGAAATCGTAGTTCTGGATTTCAGCGTCGATACCGATGCGACCCAGCGACTGCCGTACGAAGTCGGCGGCACGCCGCTCCTGGAACGGGTTGTAGATCAGGCGCAGCTTCAAGCGAGTACCATCGGGGCCTGGCTTCAGGCCGGCTTCGTCGAGCAGCGCCTGTGCCTTCTTGACGTCGAAATCGCGGAACTTGATATCGGGGTTGTGGTATTTGGTGCTCGCTTTACCAATCGCGGCGGCCGACGGCGTGCCGTAGCCGAACCACACCACCTTGTTCAGGGCCTCGACATTCAACGCATGGGCAATGGCTTCGCGCACGCGCTTGTCCTGCAGGGCAGGGGTGTCAAGATTGAAGAACAGCTGCTGATGCACGCTGATGTACGGCCAGTTGATGGTGTCCACGCGTACGTTGGGCATCTCGCTGAATCGCTTGACGTCAGAGAGTGGGATCGCCTGGCCGGCCAGGTCGGCGTTGCCGGATTCGATTGCCGCGGCGCGTGCTACCGCATCCGGGATGAAACGCACGACGATCTGATCGAGGTAAGGCTTGGGCTTGTCCCAATAGTTCGCATTGCGCTCCAGCACAATGTGGCTGCCCTTCACCCATTCCTTGAAAACGAAGGGTCCGGTTCCCACCGGTGCACTGTTGTACTGGCTGGAAAGGATGTCCGTGCCCTCATAGAGGTGCTTCGGGATGATTGGCGATTCGGCTCCCGCCAGTGCCGTAAGCAGATAAGGGGCGGGTTTTGACAGCACCACGACCGCGGTATGCGCGTCAGGCGTCTGCACTTCCGACACATTGGAGAAAATCGCGCGGCCGCGGGGGTGCACTTCCTTCAGCGTCAGGATCGAGAAGGCCACGTCTTCGGACGTGAAGTCCTCTCCGTCATGCCATTTCACGCCTTCGCGCAGGGTGAAGGTATAGCGCAGACCGTCTTCGCTGACTTCCCATTTGGTTGCCAGCAGGGGCAGGGGATTGAGGTCATCATCGTAGGTCAGCAGGCCTTCCACCACCTTGGGGCCGAGTTCCGCATTGGTGCCGGCCGTGGTAGTAAGGGGAATGAAGGACGCTGGTTCCGGCGTCACGATCCAGTTCAGGCTGCCACCATGCTTGGCCTGGCTTGCGCCTTCCGCGGTGGCGGCCTGCGCCGGGGGCAATGCAGTGCCGATGAGGCCAGACATGCACAGAGCGGCGGCCGCCAGCGTGAGACCGAACTTGCGCCTGCCGGCGATGAAACCGATGGGTCGTGACATCTGTAGCTCCGAGGGGATTCAGTGGGAAACCTCCCATTATTCTGCGCGACCCACGCCCCGTCAAAAGCATTAAATCTATTTACATATTACTAAATATGATTACGAAGTCGGTCGATGTCATTTGCTTGATATATGAAGTATGCGCAGGCTATCGGCCGGCCAGCCCTTCCACCAAGCGGCCCATCGTATCGTAGCCGTCCTGGAAGAAGCGCTCCAGGAAGGGGCTGATCTGGGGTAGCACCACCGCCAGAATCACCAGGCCGACCGTGAGACTGATGGGGAAGCCCACCGCAAAGACCGACAGCTGCTGCGCCGTGCGGTTCAGAATGCCCAGCGACAAATTGATGGTGAGCAGCACCACCATGACGGGCAAGGCCAGCAGCAGGCCGGAAATCACGATCTGCCGGCTCCATTCGAGCAGAACGCCCCAGCCATTGACATGGAG
>JAJUGH010000187.1 GCA_029268265.1 Alcaligenaceae bacterium
CGGGATGGTGACGGGACTCGTGGTGGCCCTGCTGGCTGCTGCGGTGGCCCGTCTCACGCCCCAGCGCGAAGATGCCAGTTTCGCTGCGTTCTATCTCGTCTCTCTTGGGGTCGGCGTCCTGCTTATTTCTCTGCGCGGAAGCAACATGGAACTGATGCACGTGCTCTTCGGCTCAGTGCTGGCACTGGATGACGCGGCGCTGCTGTTGGTGTCGGCTGCGTCCAGCATCACGTTGGTGGCGCTTGCGCTCATTTATCGGCCGCTGGTCCTCGAGTGTCTCGATCCGCTCTTCCTGCGTAGCGAAAGCCGCATGGGGCCTGTCGTGCATGCAATCTTTCTAATTTTGCTGGTGATGACCCTTGTATCGGGTTTCCAGGTATTGGGCACGCTGATGGTGGTCGGCATCATGATGCTTCCGGCCGCCGCCGCGCGGTTCTGGACGGTTTCCGCTGTGGGACAGATGGCACTGGCCGCCCTGGGCGGCGCAGTTGCGTCGTATGCCGGTCTCCTGCTTTCGTACTATGCCAATGTTCCGGCCTCCCCGGCGATTATCTTGTGTGCTGGAATCGTGTATTTTGCGTCTGTGACGTTTGGTGTGCAGGATGGCTTGTGGCAGGTGGCCCGACAGGCGCGTGCGCGTCACCTGCGCCTCTCGCGAAGCCCCCAACGTGACGCCCATGGGAAATAATAATGACACTCAAAAACGATCTTGTTTTGCACCCGGACGGCCGCCGACGACGGCTGCTGGGAATGGGCGGGCTTGCCCTCGGGCTTGGCCTGCTGCCGCCAGGGATCAGCGCCCGCGACCGCCTCCCGGTGGTGGCAACCTTCTCCATCCTGGGGGATATGGTCCGTGAGGTAGGGGGAGAGCGGATCAGTCTGACGACCATCGTCGGGCCCAATATGGATACGCACCAGTTCGAGCCCACGCCCCAGGATGCAAAGGCGTTGCTCGAAGCCAAGGTGCTCGTGCTCAACGGGCTCGATTTCGAACCATGGATTTCCCGCCTGGTTCAGGCGTCGGAATTCAAGGGCCGGCAAGTTCTGGCTGCTGATGGCATCACGGTGCGAAGGCCGGCGGCTTCTGCAAAGGGCGGCCATGCTGGGCACGGAGATGCGCACGATCACGCGCACGGCCACGGTTCGGGGCATGGCCACGCGCATGAGGGGGTGGACCCTCACGCCTGGCATGACCTGGCCAACGGCATGATATACGTCCGCAACATCGCTGCGGGCCTGAGCAAGGCCGACCCGCGCAACGCTTCGTATTATGAAAGCCGCGCCGCCAGCTATATCTCGCGCATGAAAACGCTCGACCACGAGATCCGCACGGCCATGGCCGCAATACCGGCCGAGCGCCGCCGGGTGATTTCGTCGCATGACTCGTTCGGCTATTTCGGCGCAGCCTACGGAATCGAGTTCATCCCGCTTACGGGCTTGTCGAGCGAGGCCGAGCCTTCCGCCCGGGACCTGGCTCGCATCATCGAAACCACGCGGGCGGCCCAGGTAAGCGGCATCTTCATTGAGAACATGGGCAGTCCGGCCCTGGCGCAGCAGGTCGCGCGCGAAACCGGCGTGCTGATGGGCGGCACCCTGTATTCGGATTCGCTGAGCCCGCCCGATCAGCCGGCGGCCACTTACCTGGGGATGCTCAGCTGGAATGCCGGGCGCCTGGTCTATGTGCTGAAGCAGAGCGCCGGTCAGGGGTCCTAAGCTACTCCGGCTTGCGCTGGGCGCGCGGATGCGCCTGATCGTATACCGACGCCAGGTGCTGGAAGTCGAGTCGGGTGTAGATTTGCGTGGTGGAGATATTGGCGTGGCCGAGCAGTTCCTGCACGGCGCGCAGGTCCTGCGCCGACTGCAGCATATGGCTCGCAAAACTGTGGCGCAGGCTATGCGGATGCACGTGCACCGGAAGCCCGGCGCGCAGCGCCAGGGCGGCAAGCTGCTTCTGGACCACGCGCGGCGAGATCCGGCCGCCCCTGGCGCCCAGGAAGAGTGCGGCTTCGGCATCGGCGCCGGCCGAAGGCTGGCGCTCCAACTCGTTGCGGTGTTTCAGCCACTCCCGCAAGGCATCCACAGCCTTGCCACCCAGCGGCACGCTGCGCGTCTTGCCGCCCTTGCCGCGCACAATGGCTTCACCCGCGTCCAGGTCGATCCAGCTTTCCGACTCATGTCGAGCGTTGCGGGTGTGGCGGTGATCAAGGCTGACCAATTCCGCCAACCGTAACCCGCTTGAGTAAAGCACTTCAAACATGGCCTGGTCGCGCCATTCCACGGCGTTGGCGGGCGGCGGCAGGGCGCTACGATCCAGAAGCGACTGGGCCTGGTCCACGGACAAGGCTTTGGGCAGTGTACGTGCAGCCCGAGGCGCGCGGATGCCTGCCACGGGATTGACAGGCAAGCCCGCGCGGGGCGCCCACCACGCATAGAACCCGCGCCACGCGGAGAGCATGCGAGCCAGACTGCGCGCCTGATGTCCGGCAGCGTGCAGCCGGGCGACCGCCTGACGCACGTGCCCTTCAGCCACCTGTTCCAGCGGGCGACCGGCCATGCATTCACATAAAAGCGTCAGGTCGCGCCGATAACTGGATTGCGTGTGCGCCGAGTATCGCCGCTGGCTGCCCAGAAAGGCGAGCCATTCCTCGATGGGAGGCGGCAATGCACTCACTTTCAGGCCTGCTCGGAAGCGCTACGGTCGGGCAGGCGCTGCAGGCCGGCCGAGGCAAGTCGGCCAATCGTCTCGAGGTAGTCGGTCGCCATGTCGGTCGTGAATCGACTCGCGTCTTCCGAACCGAGTATCAGGATGCCGAAAGCGTTTCTTCCGCCGTCGGGCCGCAGTGCCATGCAGGCAAGTGAACGTGTGCCCGGCTCAAACCATTCGGCGGCAGGGCTGCCGTCGGCCGGCCCGCAGTAGGGAGTGGCCAGACCCGAGGCGTACTGACGCAGAGCGTCGCCGACGTCCTGTACGTGGGTGGCGGGGCCGTCCTTGTCCCACAGGCGCAGCACGACGCTGGGGACTTCGAAAATGCTCTGCAGTTGCTCGGCAATCAGGCCGGGCAGCGCCTGCGCATCGTCGGCGGCCAGCATGTCGCAACACCACTGGATCAGCAGCTTGCTGATGCGTTCGTTCCCGCTGGCATTGTGCAGCAGCCCGGCGAGCTTCCACTCGAGTTCCTTGCAGCGATTGCGCAGCGTCAGGATCTGCCGCTCGCCTAGCGAAATGGCGCGGGATTCATGGGGGTGGGGCACCCGCAGGTCTGCGAAAACGGAGGCATGCTCCTGGAAGAATTCCGGATTGGCCTGCAGAAAATTGGCGACGTCCTCGGCCGTCGGTGTGGATCGGGTCATCGAAGCATCCTTGCAATGAATATCAGGCGGCGTGACGCGCCTCATTCTGGCGCACCAGCTCGTCGATGTCGACGCTACCGGTGAATACCGTGGTGGCGGGGCCCGCCATGGTGAGCAGGCCGTCGTGCCAGGAGACCTGCAATGTGCCACCGTGCGTATGGACACGCACGGGTGAATCAAGAAGGCCGCGGCGGATGCCCGCCACCACGGCGGCACAGGCGCCCGTTCCGCAGGCCAGCGTTTCCCCCGCGCCGCGTTCGTAAACGCGCAGGCGTATGGTTTGGCGATCAATGATCTGCATGAAGCCGGCGTTCACGCGATGCGCGAAGCGTTCGTGAGATTCGATGAACGGACCCACGCTTGCGACCGGTGCGCTCGCGACGTCATCCACCACCTGCACCGCGTGCGGGTTGGAGATGGCCACAAGCGACAAGAGTGCCTCGTCGCCGTCTGGAAGGGGCAGGTGCCACAGGGTGTCATCTCCGCATGGGGAAGACTCGAGCCCGGCGGCATCAAAGCCCACGGCCTCGGGCCCATGGCGGGTCTGGCCCATGGCCACGACCACTTCGCCGGTGTCCTGTTCATGCAGTTCGATGAGGCCGGTCGCGATCTCCGCAAGTAGCGGATTGCGCCGCGACAGGCCGTGCTGATGGACGAAACGCACGAAGCAGCGGGCGCCGTTGCCGCAATGCTCGACCTCACCGCCGTCGGCATTGAAGATGCGGTAGCGGAAGTCAGCTTCAGGATGCGACGGCGCCTCGACGATCAGTACCTGGTCGGCTCCGATGCCGAAATGACGATCGGCCAGTGCGCGTGCGCGCTCCGGCGTCATATCGATGGCTTGCCGCAGGCCGTCGAGCACGATGAAATCGTTGCCCGTGCCGTGCATTTTCGTGAAGGTCCACATCATGCCCTGCATTATACGGAGCGGACCCGCATTCCGGGCTTCAGTAGAAGCGGGGCTCGCCCCGTGGCCGCGTCTTGTAGCGGCGATGCACCCAGTAATACTGCGCAGGGTCGGGGCGGATCCAGTCTTCGATCAGGCGGTTGATCCGGGCGGTTGCTTCTTCCGGCTCGTCCTGGCCGGGGAAGTCGTTCATGGGTGGCATCACCGTTACTTGATAGCGACCCGTTTCCGAATTCAGGCGACTCATGATCGGTACGACGGCAGCATCGAAACTCTTGGCGATTTGGGCCGTGGTCAGCAGTGTGGAGGCGGGCACGCCGAAGAAGGGAATGAACGCCGTGCCGTTACGGCCCCAATCCATGTCCGGCAAGTAGTAGATAGGCACGCCTTTACGCAACTGCCGGATGAGGCCGCGCACGCCCTCGTCGCGGCTGATGAGATGCACGGTGTTGAACCGGCCGCGGCCTTCCCGCACCAGTTGATCCACGGCCGCATCGCTCTGGGGCGTGTACATGGTGGCGGACTCGTCCAGAAAGATGGTGAGCCGGGTGGCAGCTGCATCGAGGCCGATGAAGTGCGGCGCCAGAAGAATGATGCGCCGGCCGGAGGCCAGCAAGGCATCGAGGTGCTCCAGACCCTCGATGTCTATCATGTCGTCGATGGCTTCCGGCGGGCCGAACCAGCACAGTCCGCGGTCGACCACCGATTGGGCGAGCAGATGGAAATGCCGGCGCAACCAGGTTTCGCGTTCTTCCGTGGACTGCTCGGGAAAGGCGATGGCTAGGTTCGTGCGGACAATGTGGGCGCGCGACCGCATGAGGCGAGGCGCGAGCCAGCCGAGTGCGCGCGCCCAGCGGCGACGTTTTGGAAA
>JAJUGH010000188.1 GCA_029268265.1 Alcaligenaceae bacterium
GCCTGGGTGTCGCTTGGACACCAGGTCGAGCACATCCCGGAGGTGAACATCGGGAACCGAGCGGCCGGACCCACGCAATGTGCCGTCATCACAGCGCGCGAAGGCCAGGGCAGGGCGCCAATAGGTTTCCTTCAGGCGCGAAGCGACCAGCCCCACCACACCCTGATGCCATTCCGGATGGTAGACACACACGCTGGCAGCGCGCGCGGGGGCTTCATGCGTGAGCGCGTTCATCGCTTCCTCGCGCATGGTGAGTTCGATGCTACGGCGCTCCTGATTGATGGCATCCAGTTGCTGTGCGAGCGCCAGGGCTTCTTGTGGATCGTCGGTAAGCAGGCAGCGGATACCCAGGCTCATGTCTGCCAGGCGGCCGGCGGCGTTGATACGCGGCCCGAGCGCAAAGCCCAGGTCAAAGGTGGTGGCACAGCGGGGTTCCCGCGACGAAACGGCGAAGAGGGCGCGCACGCCTGCCTGCATACGGCCCTGACGCATGCGCTGAAGCCCTTGCGTGACCAGCAGCCGGTTGTTGGCATCCAGGCGAACTACGTCGGCTACGGTGCCTAGCGCGACCAGGTCGGCAAGATCGTCCAGGCGCGGGCCGCCGTCGGAAAAGACATTGCGCTGTCGCAGTTCTGCTCGTAGCGCGAGCATGAGGTAGAAAATGACGCCGACGCCGGCCAGATGCTTGGAAGGAAACCCGCAATTTGGCTGGTTGGGATTCACGATGGCCAGCGCCTGGGGCAGGACGTCTCCGGGGAGGTGGTGGTCGGTAATGATCACTTCCATCCCGGCCTGTCTGGCGGCCTCTACACCGTCCACACTTGCGATGCCGTTATCGACCGTGATGATGAGATCCGGCTTGCCGGCGGCGTGTCGGCAGGCCAGGTCCACCACCGCAGGCGACAGACCGTAACCGGTCTCGAAGCGATCCGGCACCAGAAAGTCGACAATGGCTCCCATGCGTCGTAAGGCTCGCAGTGCCACCGCGCACGCCGTCGCGCCGTCGCAGTCGTAGTCGGCAACCACGAGTATGCGTTTTCGTTGTGCAATGGCGTCGGCTAGCAAGGCGGCCGCCGTTTCGGCGTGGGTCAGCTGCATCGGCGGAATCATCGCGGACCAAGCCATTTGGGCATGGGCGGGATCATCGATGCCTCGGGCCGCCCACAGCCGTGCCAGCAAGGGGTGGATGCCGGCTGCTTCCAGACGCAGGCGTCTGGCTTCGTCATCGAGCCGATTGATCAGTTGTGCGCGGACCACCAGCGTCTCCAGTCCTGCTTGCCTTTGAATAGCTTCGTTAAAAGACCTTGCCGCCCGGGACTCAGCTCGGCCATGCGGTCCGATCCCGTGAGTACCAGCTTTGGCATGGTATTGAACTGCGAGAATTCCTGCTGCTCCAGGTGTTGCAGCGCCTGCAGCCAGCTTCCCCAGTCCTGAACCAACGCGGGGCCAAGCAGATCACGGAAAATCCGCAAGGGCTCTTTTGGCATCTGGGCATCCGGTGTCAACGCGGACGGGGCGGCTCCGCCATACAGCCACAAGCTGTTGACGGGCCGCAGGCCGCGCGCCTCACGGGCCTGATTCACCGGGTGGTCGAACCACAGCATCTGCAGCTCATTGACGAGCCGGCGCCATGGCCGACCCGCGATATCTTGCGTCCACCAGTCGTTTACCGAGGTGATGCTCACCAAGAAGGGGCTTGGAGTAGTGGGCTCGTAACCGGCAGGCGGCTCGATGCGCCAATGCTGCGTATCGAAATGCCAGGCGCTGAAGCCGGTGCCTTCCAGAAATTCCGCGGCGGATTCGAACAAGGCTACACTTTCGTCCGGCGTAATTTCCAGCTCCGTACCCGGAACCAGCGCTGCGCCTTCACGGGCGGGTGCCACGTGCACCAGCTGAGCGAGCCAGAGCGGTCGCGCAGGATCGGCCTCGATACCGGCGACACGGGCGTGAAGTGCCGCCAGACCGGCGGCCGCAGGTTTGCCGGCTTCGGCGCGATAGCCGTGATGCCCCAGCATCCAGCACTCATAGGGAGTGCAAAAGGTATCCGCCGGTGCCGCATGGATCAGTTCGGCCCGCGCATTGCCCAGCCATCCCGTAAAACGGGGTGCTTTTTCTTCCATGTGGGGGATGAGGGCTTGCGCGATGGCGGCGTCCGGCAACGCGCCTGGTAGTACGATCTGCATTCCACGCATTGTAGTGTTTATCGAAAGCGAGAGAGGTAGCTGCACGGCATGTCATACGAATTCTGGATTGGCGCGCGATACGCGGGCCTGGCGCGTTCCCGCCGACGAAGCCGTTCAAGCGACCGTTTCGTTTCTTTTATTGCCGCGAGCTCCATGGCGGGCATTGCCTTGGGCGTGGCGGCACTCATCATCGTGCTCTCGGTCATGAACGGCTTCCAGGTTCAAGTTCGCGACCGCATGCTGTCCGTATTGCCGCACATCGAGCTTTTTGCGCCCGGCGTGGCGCACGAAGAGGTGTTGGGCAACTGGCGCCAGCTGGCCGACCGTGCCGCAGAAGACGCGGCCGTGCGCGGCGCCGCTCCGTTTGTGGCGGCGCAGGGCATGATCGCGCGTGGGCAGGCGCTGCAGGGCGTACAGCTACGCGGCATTGACCCCGAGTTCGAAGATCAGGTCTCGGAGTTGTCCAGCCAGTTTCTTCTCGGAAGCATGGACCAGCTCAAGCCCGGCGAATTCAACATCGTGCTGGGCATGCAGCTGGCCCAGGCCCTGCGGGTGAGGCCCGGCGATACGGTCATGGTACTGGCGCCCCAGGGCTCCATATCGCCCGCCGGCTTCACTCCCCGGATGCGCCAGTTCACCGTCGCAGGCGTCTTTTCCAGTGGTCACTATGAATACGATGCGGCGCTGGCGTTTCTGCACGTCGAGGACGCAGCCCGAGTGTTCCGCGAGACCGGCAACAGCGGCGTACGCTTGAAGATTGCCGATATGCAGGAAGCGCCGCAGGTTGCCCAACGTCTGGAAGGATTCCTGCCGAAGGGGTTGGTCGCCCAGGACTGGACCCAGAACAATCGCACCTGGTTTGCAGCCGTGCAGACGGAAAAGCGCATGATGTTCATCATCCTGACCCTGATTGTGGCCGTGGCTGCCTTCAACCTGTTGTCTTCGTTGGTCATGGCGGTGAAGGACAAGCGATCAGACATCGCCATCTTGCGCAGCATCGGTGCAACGCCGCGAGAGATCGCCCGCATCTTCCTGGTTCAGGGCAGCCTGATTGGAGTGGTGGGCACCTTGCTGGGCGTGAGTCTGGGCATGCTGGTCGCCTTCAATATTGATGTGATCGTGCCGTTCATCGAGAACCTGTTCGGCGTCCAGTTCCTTCCCCAGCAAATCTACTTCATCAGTGAGTTGCCCTCCGAGCCGCAGGCGCGCGATATAACCGTGGTAGCCGTGACTTCACTGGTGCTGTCGCTGCTGGCAACCCTCTATCCCAGTTGGCGGGCATCCGGCCTCCAACCTGCACAGGTATTGCGTCATGATTGAAACCCCAACTGCGCCTTGCGTGTTACGCGCCGTCAACCTGGTGAAGCGCTATACCGAAGGCGCTGCCACGGTCGAGGTGCTGCGCGACGTGAGCGTGCATATCGATGCCGGCGAGATGGTTGCCATCGTGGGGGCGTCGGGGTCGGGCAAAAGCACCTTGCTGCATCTGCTGGGCTTGCTCGACACCCCGACTTCCGGGCATGTGGAAGTCGACGGCAAGCGGGTAGACGACTTGGGCGAAGCCGGACGCAGTCAGCTGCGCAATCGCCGTCTTGGCTTTGTTTATCAGTTTCATCACCTGCTGCCGGAGTTCTCGGCTGTCGACAACGTGGCCATGCCATTGATTGTGCGGCGTGAAAAGCGCAAGGCTGCACGCGAGCAGGCGCGGGAAGTGCTGGCCCAGGTGGGGCTGTCTGAACGCATGGAACATTTTCCGGGCCAGCTCTCCGGTGGGGAGCGGCAGCGCGTTGCGCTCGCCAGAGCGCTGGTGACGCGTCCGGGCTGTGTGCTCGCGGATGAACCTACGGGCAACCTGGACCGCTACACAGCGGAGAGCATGTTCGACCTGTTGTTACGGGTGAACCGGGAATTCGGCACGGCTTTCGCGATCGTGACGCATGACCCGGCCCTGGCCGCCCTGGCTCATCGCCAGCTGTATATCGAGAAAGGGGAGCTTGCCGATAATGCTGATCGACACGCATTGCCACCTGGACGCGGTGGAGTTCCTGCCTGACCGTGAGACGGTGATCGAGCGGGCGGGTCGCGCAGGCGTAGGCGCCATCGTCATTCCGGCCGTGGAACGGGCAAATTTTGGAGCCGTGGCGCATCTTGCCGCCAGCTTTGCCGGCGGATATTACGCCTTGGGCATCCACCCGATTGCCGTGCCGGACGCCGAAGACGAGGATCTCGAGTTCCTGGAGCAGAGCGTTGAAGCGGCCCTGGATGATGATCGGTTCATCGGTATCGGCGAAATCGGGCTAGATTTTTTCGTTCCTGAGCTCAAGCAGCCAGCAATGCGCGAAAAGCAGGAGCGCTATTTTTCAACCCAGCTGCAGCTGGCGCGGCGGTTCGACCTGCCGGTCATTGTGCACGTGCGCCGCTCCCAGGATGAAGTGTTGAAGTACTTGCGCCGACAGCCGGATGTGCTGGGCATTGCGCACGCCTTCAACGGGAGTTTTCAACAGGCGCAGCAGTACATCGACCAGGGCTTCAAGTTGGGGTTCGGAGGCGCGATGACCTATGACCGCGCCCTGCAGATCCGGCGGCTCGCGGAGCGCCTGCCGCTCGAATCCATTGTGCTGGAGACTGACGCGCCGGACATGCCGCCGGCCTGGCTCGGCAAACCCGGCGGGCCGCGACCACGCAATGAGCCGGCTCACGTTGGCCGCATCGCCGGGGAACTGGCCCGGCTGCGCGGCGTTGAAGTCGATGAAATTATCGCGGCTACCGGACGCAATGCGCACCAGATTCTGCCGCGGCTCTCAGTCAGACATGTCGGACTCAGTTGATCTTGAATCCGGTGCGCTGCACGACCCCGGACCATGTTTTCTGCTCGGATACCAGCAGGTCCGCCAACTCTTGCCGGCTGGACCCCACCACCGC
>JAJUGH010000189.1 GCA_029268265.1 Alcaligenaceae bacterium
CGTCATGCGCGAGACGAAGCCCACGTTCATGGCCAGGGCATCATCGGCACATACGCCAATGGTTACTGCAATGCCGGCGGCGCGCAGGCGCTCGAGTCCCTGACCGCCAACCAAGGGGTTGGGGTCGCAAAGCGAAATGACAACTCGCCCCACGGCTGCCTGAATCAGCGCGTCAACACAGGGCGGCGTGCGGCCGTAATGGCTGCACGGTTCCAGTGTGACGTAGACCGTGGCGCCCCGAACGTCGTGCCCCTTGCTTGCGGCGTCGCGCAACGCGACGACCTCCGCGTGCGGCCCACCCGCCTCGGCGGTGGAACCCTGGCCCAGAACCGTGTCGTCGCGAACGATGACGCAACCGACCCGCGGATTGGGCGAAGTAATGTAGAGCGAGGTGTCTGCCAGCTCCAGTGCGTGCCGCATCCAGCGCGCGTCGACATCCACCGGGGCGGTCATTCCGGGCTCCCCGGCGATTCGAATTCGTTGATCGCCTTCATGAACTCGTCGACGTCCTCGAAGCTGCGGTACACCGACGCAAAGCGCACATATGCCACTTTGTCGAGTTCGCGCAGCTCGGCCATGACCAGATCGCCGATGAAGCGTGAAGTCACCTCTTTCTGGCCGCTGTGCAGCAGCTTGTCGCAGATGCGTTCAATGGCGGACTCGGTCTGTTCCGTACTGACCGGCCGCTTGCGCAGCGCCAGTTTCAGACTCGCCTGCAGCTTGGCAATATCGAAATCTGTTCGAGTACCGTTACGCTTCACGACCGCCGGCATGAGCAGCTCTGCCCGTTCGAAGGTCGTGAAGCGCCTATCGCACGCCGGGCAGCGTCTCCGCCGGCGGATGACGTCGCCCTCTTCCTGCACGCGAGTATCGATCACCTGGGTGTCGGGCCGATTGCAGAAGGGGCATTTCATGGCGTGCGAGTCAGCGAAGTGACATTAACGATAGACGGGGAAACGTGCCGTGAGTGCGTTGACCCGCTCCCTCACCGAAGCGAGATGCGCTTCGTCATTGGGATTCTCGAGCACGTCGGCGATCAGGTTGGCCGTGAGCTCGACTTCGGCTTCCTTGAAGCCGCGGGTCGTCATTGCCGGCGATCCCAGGCGGATACCGCTAGTGACGAACGGTTTTTCCGGGTCGTTGGGGATGGCGTTCTTGTTGACGGTGATATGCGCCTTGCCCAGGGCGATCTCGGCGTCCTTGCCGGTAATACCCTTGGCGCGCAAATCGACCAGCATCACATGGCTTTCGGTACGCCCGGAGACGATGCGCAAGCCGCGCTTGACCAGCGTATCAGCCAGCACTTGCGCGTTGACGATAACCTGCTTGGCATAGTCCTTGAACTCGGGCGAAAGCGCTTCCTTGAAGGAAACGGCCTTGGCCGCGATCACGTGCATGAGCGGACCGCCCTGAATGCCCGGGAAGATGGCGGAGTTGATGATCTTCTCGTGCTCGGCCTTCATCATGATCACACCGCCACGGGGGCCGCGTAGCGACTTGTGCGTGGTGGAGGTGACGAAGTCGGCATGGGGGACCGGATTGGGATACTGGCCGCCCGCAACCAGGCCGGCATAGTGGGCGATATCCACCATGAACAGGGCGCCGTTCTCACGAGCAATGCGCGCCATGCGTTCGAAATCGATGCGCAGCGAGTAGGCGGAAGCTCCACCAACGATCAGCTTGGGCTTGTGTTCGCGGGCCAGACGCTCGAGCTCGTCGTAATCGAGTTCTTCCTTCTCGTTCAGGCCGTACGAGATGAAGTTGTAAAGCTTGCCCGACGCATTCACCGGCGAACCGTGGGTGAGGTGACCGCCTTCGGCCAGGTTCATGCCCAGTACCGTATCGCCCGGCTTGAGCACCGCCATGTACACGCCTTGATTGGCTTGCGAACCGGAATTGGGCTGGACGTTGGCCGCCTCGGCGCCGAAGATTTCTTTCAGGCGATCAATGGCCAGCTGCTCGACGATGTCAACATACTCGCAACCGCCGTAGTAACGCTTGCCGGGGTACCCTTCCGCATACTTGTTGGTGAGCTGCGTGCCCTGGGCCTGCATGACGGCCGGGCTGGTGTAGTTTTCGGAAGCGATCAGCTCGATGTGCTGTTCCTGGCGCTCGTTCTCTTTCTGAACGGCGGCCCAAAGATCAGCATCGACCTGGTCGAGGGTACGGGAGCGGTCAAACATGGCGCAATCCTTGCTTTACAAGAGAGTGAAGACGCCATTTTAGCCTGAAGGCCCCGAGAGCAACCGGGAGCGCGCGCGAGCAGCGCCCCCGTTGCAGGACACGCTAGCGGGCCTTACTTACCCAGCAGCCGCTTGTTCAGCGTGTAGATGCCGGTGATCGACGCCTGAGCCAGTATGTGACCCTGCATTGCATCAAGCACGTCTTTCGCCGTGAAGCGGCCCTCGACGGGAAGCTCGGCCACATCAAGTGCATAGACGGTGAAGACGTAGCGGTGCGGAATGGAGTCATTCCACGGGGGGCATGGGCCGTCGTAGCCGAAGTAATCGCCGTTCATGTCACGGTCTTCGGCGAACCAGCCGGTGTAATCGTTCAGGCCCTGGCGCGTGCCGTCCAGTGCCAGCGGGCCGGCCTTGCCTCGCGGCGTGATGCCGTTGGAATACGCGCCTTCGGCGATTTGCGTGGTATGCGCCGGGATATCGATCAATACCCAATGGAAGAAGTCCACGCGCGGCAGCGTGTCCGGGATTTCACGGCCTTCCTGGTTGACATCATCGGGCTTGCTGGGGACGTCTGGATCATGGCAGATCACCACGAACGATTGCGTGGCGGCCGGCGCGTCGGACCATGCCAGTTGGGGGTTCACGTTGCCGGCCAGCACCACGTGGGTCTGTCCGTCGGGCTTGGCGAATGCGTAGCGCTCCGGGATGTTCCCCTGATCCGTAAACGACTCACTGATAAGCTTCATCGCGAACTCCTGAAGGTCATGCGGTTAACGTTATGCGGGCAAACTTGCGCTTGCCGACCTGAACCACGTACGTGCCTGCATCCAGCTGCAAGCCCTTGTCTTCGATGCGTTGCCCGTCCACCCGGACACCGCCTTGTTCGATGTTGCGCTGAGCCTCGGAGCCCGACGCGGCCAGGCCCGATTCGCGCAAAATCTTGAGTATACCCATGGGCCCCGCGCCCACCGTGACCTCGGGCATGTCTTCCGGAATCGCGCCATCGCGGAACCGCGCCTCGAAAGCGCGCAGTGCATCAGTGGCGGCTTGCTGCGAATGGAAGCGTGCCACGATCTCCTGGGCCAGGGCCACCTTGGCTTCGCGCGGGTTCAACCCTTCGCTCACCTGCTTTTGCAGGTTCTCGATGTCTTCCATGCTACGGAAGGAGAGCAGCTCGTAATACCGCCACATGAGCGTGTCGGAAATCGACATGAGCTTGCCGAACATGGATTCCGGCGCCTCGGTGATGCCGATGTAGTTTCCCTTGGACTTGGACATCTTCTCGACGCCGTCCGTGCCTTCAAGCAGCGGCATGGTGAGGATGCACTGCGATTCCATACCGTACTCGCGCTGCAGCTCCCGACCCACCAGCAAATTGAATTTCTGGTCAGTCCCGCCCATTTCGAGATCGGCCTTCAGGGCCACCGAGTCGTAGCCCTGAAGCAGGGGATACAAAAATTCGTGGATGGAAATCGGTACGCCGCCCTTGAAGCGCCGCGTGAAGTCTTCGCGTTCCATCATGCGCGCCACCGTATGACGCGACGCGAGTTGGATCATGCCGCGCGAACCCAGCTTGTCACACCACTCCGAGTTGTAGCGGATCTCGGTGCGCTCGGGGTCAAGCACCATGCTCGCCTGTTCATAATAGGTCTTGGCATTTTCCTTGATCTGCTCCGGCGTGAGCGGCGGACGCGTAGTGTTGCGACCGCTCGGATCCCCAATTAGCGCAGTGAAGTCGCCAATCAGGAAGATCACCGTATGGCCCAGGTCCTGCAGCTGGCGCATCTTGTTGAGCACGACGGTGTGGCCCAGATGAATGTCCGGTGCGGTGGGATCGAGCCCCAGCTTGATGCGCAGCGGCTGCTTCTGCGCGCGACTGCGGGCGAGCTTGCGGGCGAACTCGGCTTCGACCAGCAACTCGTCGCAGCCCCTTTTAACCAGTTTCAGGTCTTGTTCGACTTCCGGCGTGATGGGGGCTTCGATGGACGACATAAGGAGTGAATTTGCGGGAACGGAGGGAAGAAACAATGGATCTGGCCGAAAATGTTCGACCTGATAGAAAAAAACGGAAAAAGCTCTCGAAAACAATCCGCTAATCGGATAGCATAGCGTGCTAAATGCAAACCCTACATGCTCACCAGGGTTTCGCACACGCCGGCAACGCAGCATCTTATCATCCAGGTTTCCGTTCATGTCCGATAAAGGGATCCCCGAAACGCCCTCCATGCGCACGACTGCGCGTGCTCATCGCAAACCCTTACACCTACTGCGCCGGGGCCTCTTGCTCGTCGCCCTTGGCCTCTTTGGAACCGCCGGCGCCCTTGCCGTCGTCCAGCCGCCCGAAAAGCCCATCGTGTACACCGAGCATAGCGTGCTCGACCTGCCCGCGATCGAAGCGCTGTCGGACACTGCCACGAGCGATCCCTTCATCAGCGAAACCGTCATTCAGCGCGGCGACACCCTGGCCGCCTTGCTCCAACGCCTGCACATCAATGAGCGTGGCCTACAGGCTTTCCTGGTGCAGGAACCTTCCGCGCGCTCCATCTACAAGCTTTATCCCGGCCGCGTTATCCGGGCCGCCCTCGACCACGAAGGGAAGCTGGTATCGCTGCGCTACGATCACACGCCGGGCACTCGCCATGAAGGCCGCTATCTCAGCCGCTGGCTGGAAGTGACCCCCGATGGCGAAGGCGGCTTCGTCGCTGCCGAGAAGGAACAGGTTGCCGACACGCAAAGTCGCGTGGCCGAAGGCGCAATCAATAGCACCCTGTTCGGCGCCACCGATGCCGCCGGCATCCCCGACCACATCACTTTCCAGATGGTCGAGATCCTGAGCAGCAAGATCGACTTCATGCAGGATCTGC
>JAJUGH010000190.1 GCA_029268265.1 Alcaligenaceae bacterium
ACCGGCCTTCTGGGATACGCTGACGACGCCGGGCGGCGGCCTTTGTATGAACCGCTGGCAGAAGAATTGGCGCGCCAGATAGAGCGGTTCGAGCGTTTGCTGCAGCCGCCGCAAAGTGACGCGATTGCCGCCTCTGCGGGCTAAGTCTCATTGCCGGCGTCTTTCCGAGCGGCGGGGAGGCAAAGCTTAATGGTCTACTACATGAGCGCGATACCGGTGAGCCACTGGTGGCCACCGGCGGCAAACAGCCCGTAAATCGCCAAGCCGCCAACGATGGCGATGACATCGTTCCACCGCTTGGCCGGCAGGCGCCGGATCGGCTTTTCCGGCCGATACAGAAAAGAAAGCAGGTCGGCCAACGCCCAGACGAAAAAGCTGCCAAACAGCACGGCGTCGGCCACCGTTCCATTGGCGAGCAGATGTGCCGTCGCCCAAAGTAGCGTTGCGAGCAGCATGGGGTGCCGCAGGCGACTCTGGGTCTTGCCGGGAAGGTAAGCCGCCAGTAGCAAGGGGAACACGGGCAGCATCAGCCACAGCGCAAGGGAGCGGCCCCATGTGGGCGGCAGGTACAGCAATGTGGATTCATGGCGAGCAGCGCCGTAGCCGACGATGATCAGCGTGAGCCCGACACCCGCAAGCGCGCTATAGAGAAGCATCCACTTCGATTCACCCAGGCGCGCCGCCATACGCGTGCGTAAACCCGGAAACGCGATCTGTACGGAATGGATGCCGAAGAAGATGATGCAGCCGCACACCAGCATGATCATATTGGTCTCCTGCTGCTTTCCCGAACGGAGAAAGGGGTATGAGTCTTTTTGGGCATCAGTTTACGACGCCTCTCCGGCACTCCATCATTACAATGCCGTCAATCTAGACCGTTGATTTGGAACCTCAATATGAAAATCGCTCATCGTCTCGCTTATGGCGCGCTGACCGCCATGGTCGCCCTGGCTCCCTTTCAAGCTCAAGCCAATGATTGGCCGGGCGGCAAGCCCATCAAGATCATCGTGCCCTACGCCGCCGGCGGTTTTGCCGATACGCGCGTGCGCATGTTGGGCCAGGAACTGGCCAAGGTTCTGGAGACGACGGTCGTCGTGGAAAACAAGGCAGGCGCGGGCGGTGTAATCGGCACGGCGGAGATCGCGCGTTCCAAACCCGATGGCTACACCATCGGAACGGGCAATCTGGCGCCGCTGTCCGTGAACCCGACGTTGATGCCCAAGAACGTCACCTACAACGTGAAGACGGATCTCGTACCGGTCATCCTGATCGAAGAGAGCCCGCTGATCCTGAACGTCAACAAGCAAGTGCCGGCGCGCAACGTGGCGGAACTCATCGAGCTGGCCAAGAAAGAACCGGGCAAGATCACCTTCGGCTCCTCCGGCGTGGGCGGCGCTCACCATCTCTCGGGAGAGCTGTTCGCCCGCGACGCAGGCCTCGATCTGACCCACGTGCCTTATAAGGGTGGCGCACCGGCCGCGACCGATCTGATGGCAGGTCACATCGACATGATGTTCGAAATGGGCTATGCCGCGCTTCCTGCCATTCAGGCAGACAAGGTGCATCCGTTGGCCGTCTCCAGCGCCAAGCGGCTGCCGCTGCTACCTGACGTTCCTACGCTGGCCGAATCCGGGCTCCCGGGCTTCGAGTCGTATAACTGGCAAGGTATCGTGGCGCCCGCTGGCACGCCGGATGAAATCGTGCAGAAGCTGAACCAGGCCTTCAACGACATCCTGCAGAAGCCGGAAGTGAAGAAGGCATTCGACGAAACCGGTGGCCAGATTGCAGGCGGCACGCCCGAAGACTTCGCGCAGTTCATCGAGAGCGAGACGCAGAAGTGGGCAGAACTGATCAAGTCGGCCAATATTTCGGTCGACTGATCTCATGCCTCATCCGGGCATGGCCTGAAGGCCACGCAACCGCCGGCACGCTCCTCAGAGCTGGCTGGCGGTTTCCGTTTCTTTGCGTTCGGCTTCTCGCTTGGTATACGCTGCCCACATTTGGCGAGCTTCCGCCGTCTCATAGCTCAATGAGGCCGTGAAGCTGACGTGCTGATATTCCAGCGATATCGATGCGTTCGAGGCCGTCCACTTCGCTAAACCATTACCCAGGTGCGGCAAATTTCGCTGCGTCGATCGATACTTCGTGTCCAGGCTATGGGCGATCTGTTGCACGTTGTTCTTCGGGATGGTCATCGACACATGGATGCTGCGATCCTGTTCATCGCAGATAATCAGCAGTTCGGACGCGAACCCCAGGCCTGGCAGGCGTGGGTCCGGTGATTTCAGGATAGCGCCGTTGCTCCATACGCTTTGCCCCATGTTCGTCAGCTTCCATTCTGCGCCCTTGGACGCCAGAATTTCGCTACAGGTGCTCGTGCCAAGATCGATACCAAGCGGAAGCGCCTTTTCGTTGGCGGCGGCAGGGCTGGAAAGCAGGCTCGCCAAGATGAGCGTGGAAAGGGCAGGCAATCTCATGTGCAATCCCCAGGGACGAAAACGGTGCACATCAATGTAATTGCGCAGTCGCGCGCCCAACTTTGATAAAAGCCATGAAATTCGGCCATAGTTGCAGCGGACTGACCGGCAAATGACTGGTTCCATGAGGAATTCCAATATCAAACAGCGCCGGCACTGCGAGCGCTGCACGCGGCCCCTCACTCACTGCCTCTGTGCGCATATTCCGGAGATTCGGAATCGCACCCGCGTGCTCATATTGCAGCACCCCGACGAAGCGCGGCATCCGCTCAATACGGCACGGTTGGCGGTATTGGGCCTGCAGAACGCAGACCTGTGGGTGGGTGAGAGCTTCCCGCAATTGCGCGACGCCATCGCTTCGGTGGATCGGGCCCTGCTGCTCTTTCCCACGAAAGACGAGAGTCTTTCCTTCCAGCCAGCCTCACATGGTGCGCCGGGCTCATCGCTGTTGATCGTCCCGGACGGCACGTGGCGCAAGGCGCGCCGAATCGTATCGGTGAACCCGATACTCGCCACGTTGCCGGCGTTGAGCCTGCCGCCTGGCGAGCCTTCCGAGTATCGAATCCGCAAGGCACTCCAGAACGCCGCGGTTTCCACCATTGAAGCTGTGGTGCGCGCCCTGGTGATCCTCGAGCCGGAACGAGACTTCACCCCGTTACTTACGCCATTCAAGGTCATGGTTGACCAGCAGATTGCCGCCATGGGCGAAGAGACCTACCGCCGAAATCATGGGGGGGTAGTACCGCCTCCGGCCGACACCTGACCACCATGGTATGTTGGGCGAGAGCGCCGGGCCGGTGGTGCCTGGGGCGTTCGTGTACGGCATCAGATAGCAGGAGGAACAGACCATGCAGAAACGAGTACTGGGCGGCTCCGGTATTTCCATTGCCCCGCTGGTGTTGGGCGGCAACGTGTTCGGTTGGACGGCCGACGAAACGCGGTCATTCGGATTGCTTGACCGCTTGCTCGAGCGCGGCTTTAACGCCATCGATACGGCCGATGTCTACTCGGCCTGGGGTCCCGGTCTGAGCGGAGGCGAATCCGAGACTGTCATTGGCAACTGGCTGGCCAGGCGTGGCCGTCGTGATGACGTGGTACTGATGACCAAGGTGGGCATGTGGGAACCCCGCAAGGGACTGTCTGCGGCGAACATACAGGCCGCCGTCGAAGACTCGCTCAGGCGCCTGCGTACTGACTATCTGGATGTCTATTTTGCGCACATCGACGATCAGGATGTTCCGCTGGAAGAGACGTTGGGGGCCTTTGCAGAGCTGATCCAGGCGGGGAAGGTCCGCGCGATCGGTGCCTCGAACTATTCTGCTGACCGCCTGCGTGAAGCACTCGCCGTATCGCAGAAGCAGGGTTTGCCGCGGTATGAGCTCATGCAGCCCTTGTACAACCTGTATGACCGTGCCGACTTCGAGAGCGAGCTTGCAGCTCTTGCCGCTGAGCATGGCCTGGGAGTGGTGAGCTACTTTTCATTGGCCAGCGGCTTTCTGACCGGCAAATATAAGACGGTGGAAGACCTTGAAGGCAGTGCGCGCGCCGATTTCCTGAAAAAGTACTTTGACGAGCGCGGCCAGAAATTACTGAATGAACTGCTGGCGGTCTCGGAGGAGCTATCGGTAAAGCCCGCCCAGGTCGCGCTGGCATGGCTTCTGACCCGCCCCGGCCTGACTGCACCCATTGCCAGTGCCACCCGCCTGTCGCAGCTCGATGAAGTGCTCGATGCGGTGAATGTCAGCTTGCCGGACACAGCGCTTTCCCGGCTTGAAGCGGCCAGCCGTTAGAGACGAACGAGCTAAGTGGGAGCCGGTGAACGAGTCAAGCCGGAGTCGCGGGCCGTTGCCGCCGGCTGCAAAGCGGCGTCATCAAGACGGCTCCTCGCCGTGGCTCATCCACTCGTATAGCCCGGCAACCCACGTTGAAGCCGGCAGACCCAGCTCTGCCTGTATGTCCTCGGCTCGTGCGGCGAGCTCGTCGAAATCAACGGATGGCGCCCGCTTGAAGGCGATGGCCACGATGTTGCCGTCATGCACTTCAGGCAACCATGCGACGGCCGCGAACGACTCCTCCATCATTTCAATATGGTGCAGGTGTTCCGGCCAGTCGCAATAAAGGTTGATGGTCATGAGGCCATCCGGCGTCAGGCAGTTGGCGCAGGCGGCATAGAAGGCCTCCGAGCTCAAGGCCGGGCTCTCGGCCCTTGCGTCGTACAGGTCCACCTGCAGCACGTCTATCGTGCGCCGCCGAGAAAAGTCCTCGACGTAGTCTTTGGCGTTCATGTTCAACACCTTCAGCCGATCATCGTCCGGCGGAAGGGCGAAGTGTGTTCTAGCGGTTTCGATTACCTCGCGATCAAGTTCGACGGCCGTAATGTGCGCCGGCGCCAGACGCCGGTGACAGAACTTGGTGAGCGCGGCGGCGCCCAGGCCCAATTGAACGATATGATTCGCTTTGCTGTGAAACAGCAGCCACATCATCATTTGCTGCACGTATTCCAGCTCAAGGTGATCGGG
>JAJUGH010000191.1 GCA_029268265.1 Alcaligenaceae bacterium
ACCTGAAGAAGAGCGGCATGATCTGATCACGGCCTATCACCGCAGGCTGACCGGCAATGACCGGCGCGTTCAGCTGGAAGCGGCTCACGCGTGGACGCAATGGGAAAGCCACACCATTACCCTGCTGCCGGATGCGGCGCACCGCGAATCGCACTCGGATGATGCATCGGCGCTCGCCTTCGCACGGATCGAGAATCACTATTTCGTGAACGCGGGATTCCTCGAAGAGGGCCAGCTATTACGCGATGCGCACAAGCTGCGCGATATCCCCGGCGTGATCGTGCAAGGACGCTACGACGCCTGCACACCCATGCGCACCGCCTGGGAACTGCATCAGGCTTGGCCGCAAGCCGATTTTCATGTGGTGGAAGACGGCGGGCATGCCTTCGACGAGCCGGGCATCCTGGCACACTTGCTGGCAGCCACCGACCGCTTCCGCGATTAACGGAAATACGGAGGAAATATGAACATCACCCTGAACGGCGAAAGCCGGAGCATTGATGCGGGGCTCACCGTGTCGGCGTTGATCGAACAGCTGGGCTACCAGGGCAAGCGCATCGCCGTGGAACGCAATGGCGAAATCGTGCCACGCAGCGCGCACGGCGAGACGCAATTGCTGGATGGCGACAGCCTCGAAGTGGTGGTCGCCGTAGGCGGGGGCTGACCCCGCCGGTCCGCTACGGCCGGGAGCCACCGATCCCGCTGCGGCTACAGCCCCGGAGACCGCTGCGGCTGAGCCCCCGGCTCCGCAGAGCCTAGAAGCCCCGGAATCCGCCGCCGCCCAGGCCCTTCAGGCCGCCCATGGCGCGCATCATCTTGGCCATGCCGCCCTTCTTCATCTGCTTCATCATTCCCGCCATCTGCCCGTACTGGTTCAGGAGTCGATTGACTTCCTGAACCGGCACGCCGGCGCCCGCAGCGATGCGGCGCTTGCGCGAAGCCTTGAGCAATTCCGGCTTGGCCCGCTCCTGCGGTGTCATGGAATTGAGAATGCCTTCGGTGCGCCGCAGCTGTTTTTCAGCCTGACCGCTCTGAAGCTGACCGGCCGCAGCAGCAAATTGCGAGGGCAGTTTTTCCAGCAATGAGCCCATGTCGCCCATCTTCTTGACCTGCTGAAGCTGGTCGCGGAAGTCATTCAGGTCGAACTTGTCGCCTGATTTGATCTTCTTGGCGAACTTCTCGGCCTCGGCAATATCGATGTTGCGTTGAGCCTGCTCGACCAGCGACACGATGTCGCCCATGCCTAGCACGCGCTGCGCCATGCGCTCGGGGTGGAAGGGCTCCAGGCCCTCCATCTTTTCAGACACACCCACGAACTTGAGCGGTTTGCCCGTAACGTGGCGGACCGACAAGGCGGCACCCCCGCGGGCATCGCCGTCGAGCTTGGTGAGCACGACACCGGTGAGCGGCAGTGCTTCGCCGAAGGCGCGTGCCACGTTCACCGCGTCCTGGCCCTGCATGGCGTCCACAACGAACAGCGTCTCGATGGGATCCAACAGATCGTGCAGGCTGCGGATTTCGCGCATCATCGCTTCGTCGACACCCAGGCGACCCGCCGTATCCACAATCAGCACATCGTAGAAGTGACGGCGCGCGTGATCCAGCGCACCGCGGGCGATATCTTGCGGCGTCTGCTTGGGGTCGGAGGGCAGGAAGTCGACCTTGACCTGGTTGGCCACTGTCTTGAGCTGCTCAATGGCGGCCGGGCGATACACGTCGGCACTTACTACCAGCACCTTCTTGCGGCCGGTTTTGCGGCCACCCTGCGTATGGTTGCCTTCTGCCAGCCATTTCGCCAGCTTGCCGGTCGTGGTGGTTTTACCCGCCCCCTGCAGACCGGCCATCAGGATCACGGCCGGCGGTTGTGCCGCCAGCGACAGCTCAGCCGCTTCAGCGCCGAGATCGCCGCCCATGAGCGACGTGAGTTCCTTGTGTACGACGCCCACCAATGCCTGACCGGGGTTCAGGCTGCCCGCCACTTCCTGGCCCAGCGCACGTTCCTTGACGCGGGCAACGAAGTCGCGCACCACCGGCAAGGCCACGTCCGCTTCCAGCAATGCCATGCGCACCTCGCGCAGCATGTCTTGGGTATTGGACTCGGTCAGGCGGGCTTCGCCGCGCATGGTCTTGACCACACGCGAGAGGCGTTGAGTCAGATTATCGAGCATGATGATGGTTTCGCTTAAACTAATCGCTGGGAGACCCCAGCCTAAAATAATCCGTTTGAACCGAGGTCCCAGGGACTATGTCTGCAGGCATTGTATTTCAGTTGCTGGCCGCGCTGGCCTATGCCCTATTGGGCGCGGGGTGGTGGCGGCAGCTCGCCCAGGGGCGCGAAGACATGCGGGTGGGCTTGGCGACCCATGCCTTTCTGATCAGTGGCCTCGTGTTGCAGGCCGTGGGCCTGCAACAAGCCATGCTCGGCCAAACCGACGGCCTGCATGTCGGATGGGCGCTGGCCCTTTCGGCCGCCATCTGGCTGGGCATGCTGATCTTCTGGCTCGAAAACTTCCTGATGAAGCTGGATGGCCTGCTGCTGATCCTGCTGCCTGCTGCCGCGCTGGCGGCCGTGCTGGGGGGAATCTTCCCCAACGGGCGGATCGTCCCGCACGGCGACAGCGAATGGCTGCGCACCCACCTCATTATCGCATTGTGCGCCTACGGGATCATTGCCGTCGCCACCTTGCACGCGCTTTTCATGGCGGCACTCGATAGGCAGCTGCACCGCCCCTCCGACAACGAGACACACCGCGGCCTCGTGGGCCGGGCGCTCGACACCCTGCCGCCCCTGCTTACGCAGGAAAGGCTGCTGTTTCGCATCATCGGCATCGGGTTCGTGGTACTGACGCTGACCGTCATCACCGGGGCCATCGTATCCATGCAGGCGCTGGGCGTGCTGTTCCCGCTCGACCATAAAACCATCTTCACGCTGCTTGCGTGGCTGACCTTCGGCGGTCTGCTGGTAGGGCGGCGCACCCGGGGCTGGCGTGGCCGCACCGCCTTGCGCTGGACACTCGTGGGTTTCGCTTTCGTTTTGCTGGCATACAGCGGCACCCGTTTCGTGCTCGACGTACTGCTGAACTAGGAGTTCAAGAAATGGGCAAGGTGCTGTTCTGGTTCATCGTCATCGTCGCCATCCTGTTCGTTGCCAGGCTGCTCTCGCGCAACGCGATCAAGCAGGCGCCTTCCGGCAAGCTCGGCCGCACACCGGCTGATGCACCGGATATGAACCGCGCCGAAGCCATGGTACGTTGTGATCATTGCGGCATCCACATGCCGCGCTCTGAAGCCTTTCTGAGCAACGGCCGCACCTGGTGCGGTCCGGAGCATGCCCGGATAGGCCAAGGAAAAAATGCCCAATAGCGAGAAACGAGCACTCAAACTAGACCGCCACGGATGGCTGGCTCCCAGCCCAGGTGTCACCCTGGCTCCTTCGCCCAACCACGACGCACGCCCTCCCGGGCAGGATGCCGTGCTGCTGGTGCTGCACAACATCAGCCTGCCGCCGGGGCGCTTCGGCGGGCCCGAAGTGGTGGATTTCTTCCTGAACCGGCTGGATTATTCGCGCGACCCCTGGCTTGAGCGCTTGCGTGAAATGCGGGTGTCGGCACACTTCTTCATCCGCCGGGACGGCCACATCGTGCAGTTCGTCTCCACCCATGATCGCGCATGGCATGCCGGCGTATCCAGCTTCAATGGCCGCGAACGCTGCAACGATTTTTCCATCGGCATCGAGCTCGAGGGCACCGACACCCTGCCCTACGCCGACGCCCAATACGCCGCGCTGCAACGCCTGCTGCCCACCCTGCGCGCGCGGCATTCCCTGCAGGCGGTGCGCGGGCATGAACACATTGCACCCGGCCGCAAGACAGACCCCGGCCCCGCTTTCAACTGGCGGCGCTTCGGCAAGGAAAACGGCATCCAGCGGCGGTATTTGCCGTCGCAATAGACAGGCTGCCGGCGCAATAGAGACGCTGCGGTCGCAATAGACAGCGGCTGTGAGGCCATCGCGCCGCACGACAAGCTGCGCTCCGAGGCACGCCGGGCGCACGCGCTCAAGTGTGCGAATATCCAGGCAGCAATAAGCATATTCCTTCCGGGGGAATATCTACATAGCGTCTTATTCGTTCAAAGCCGGCGCATGGCTCCCTAGACTGAATGGCATTCAAATCTTTGCCATGAGGTCTGTCGATGAGCCGTCTCCCCATCCATACCGTTGAAACCGCCCCCGCCGCGGCGCGCGAACGCGTCGAGGCAGCCCGAAAGGCCAACGGCTTTCTTCCGAATCTGATCGGTGTGCTGGCCAACGCGCCGGCTGCGCTCGAGACATACCAGGTTGTGGGCGCCATCAACGGCCATACCAGCCTGACGCCGGCGGAACGCGAAGTGGTCCAGATCACCGCCGCCACACTGAATGACTGCGGCTTTTGCGTAGCCGGCCACACCAAGCTCTCGCTGAAGAAGCTGAAGCTGCCTGAAGAACTCGTGGATGCACTGCGCAACATCGACACCATCGATGACGCCAGGCTGGAGGCGCTCAAGCGCTTTACCGTTGCGGTCATCCAGAAGAAAGGCCAGGTATCAGACGATGAACTGGCCGCCTTCCGCGCGGCAGGCTACGACGATCAGCAGGCGCTGGAAGTTGTCCTCGGCGTAAGTCTCGCCACGCTCTGCAACTACGCCAACAGCCTGGCGCAGACACCCATCAATCCGGAATTGCAGCCCTTCGCCAATTCCGAGCTCACCGCTTTCGCGTGACTGCCATGAGCGCCATCTCAGACACGCTGGATCGTGACACGGTGGGCACCCGCAGCGCATCTTGCGACGCCACCGATGCCACCTCGCTGCTCGGCACCGTGAAATCGCTGGTCCGGTCGGAACTGGCTCCCATTGTCTCCGAGATTGATCGTCAGGTCCGTTACCCGGTCGAATTCCTGCACCGTCTGGCCGACATCGGTGCCTTTGCCGCCGCCA
>JAJUGH010000192.1 GCA_029268265.1 Alcaligenaceae bacterium
ACAGGCTGTCGAAGCGTACAAGCTGTTGAGTCGGCCCCGTTGGGGTGCTGGTCAACAGCTTTGTCGTTTGGGCCAACGCAAAACGTAGCTTCCATCATGGCACAAGATAAGTTCATGATCTTTACCGGCACCGCGAACACGCGGCTTGCCGTGGACGTAGCCAACCACCTCGATATGTCGCTCGGCAAGATGACCGTCGGGCGATTTTCAGACGGCGAGGTCATGGTGGAAATCAACGAGAATGTCCGAGGCAAGGATGTTTTCGTTCTTCAGCCCACTTGTGCGCCCACCAATGACAACCTGATGGAAATCATGGTCATGGTCGATGCCCTGCGCCGCGCTTCGGCCGGCCGCATCACCGCCGCGATTCCCTATTTCGGCTACGCCCGTCAAGATCGTCGTCCCCGTTCCGCCCGCGTGGCCATTTCCGCCAAGGTCGTGGCCAACATGCTGCAGGTGGTCGGGGTACAACGCGTCATGACCATGGACCTGCACGCCGACCAGATTCAGGGCTTCTTCGACATTCCCGTCGACAATATCTACGCCGGTCCGATCCTGCTGGGCGACATCTGGCGCCGCAACTACAAAGACCTCGTCGTGGTCTCGCCGGACATCGGCGGCGTGGTGCGTGCTCGGGCGCTGGCCAAGCAGCTCGAGGCCGACCTGGCCATCATCGACAAGCGCCGTCCGCGGGCCAACGTGTCCGAAGTGATGAACATCATCGGCGACGTCAACGGCCGCAACTGCATCATCATGGACGACATGGTCGACACCGCCGGCACGCTGTGCAAGGCGGCGGCCGCCCTCAAGGAACAGGGCGCCGGCAGCGTCTACGCCTACTGTACGCACCCGGTGTTGTCCGGTGGGGCCGTACAGCGCATCGCTGAATCCGCCCTCGATGAGCTCGTCGTCACCGACACCATTCCCCTCTCGGAAGAAGCGCGCGACTGCCCGAAGATTCGCCAGCTTTCCTGCGCGTCGCTGCTGGGGGAAACCATTCTGCGCATATCCAACGCGGAATCCGTCAGTTCGCTGTTTGCCGACTGACCCCCGTTTTCACTGCAAGCCGCTGGTCGCGGCGGCTTGCGGGCTGCGGCTCAGGCCGCATTCAACCACAGGCAATCTGCCTCATTTAGTTTGGAGCTATCCATGAAATTCAACGCCACTACGCGCAGCGTCAAGGGTACGAGTGCGAGCCGCCGCCTGCGTCGCGCAGGCCGTGTTCCCGCCATTGTTTACGGCGGCAACGCCGAGCCCCTGAACATCGAGCTGGACCACAACGAAACCTACCACGCCGTTCGCAAGGACGAGTACCACTCCTCCATCCTCGACCTGATCGTCGACGGCAAGTCGGTCGGCAACGTGCTGCTGCGCGCCGTGCAATGGCACCCGTACAAGCAGCAAGTTCTGCACGTCGACTTCCAGCGCGTGGAAAAGGGCGAGCGCATCACCACCAAGGTGCCCCTGCACTTCATCAATGCCGATATCTCCCCGGCCGTGAAGCTGTCGGCTGCCGTGATCACTCACCCGATCACCGAACTGGAAATCTCCTGCCTGCCGGGCGACCTGCCGCAAGGCATCGAGGTTGACCTGTCCAACCTGCAAGGCGGCGCCATTCTGCACGCCGGCGACGTCAAGCTGCCCGAGGGCGTGACCTTGGTTCAGGCCGCCGATATCGTGGTGGCCAATGCCCAGGTTCGTGGCGGCGGCGCTGCTGCATCCGAGCAAGGCGAAGGCGAAGAAGCCGGCGAGTAATCCTCCGCTTTCCCGGTGCAGGCCGGGTTCTGCCTCGAACAGAACCCTGGCCTATACTGTCGGGACGCTTGCGACCCCTGCCAGGCGGCTGCTCGGCAGGGGTTTTCTTTTTCCGGTATGACGATTCATGAGCGCTGCACTTCCCATCCGCCTGATCATCGGGCTGGGCAATCCCGGTCCCCAGTATGAAGCCACACGGCACAATGCAGGCTTCTGGCTTGCCGACCACTTTGCCGACGATCTCGGCGCCAGCTTCACCCTGGAAAAGAACTTTTCGGCCTGGGTTGCAAAGGGGCGCCACAAGGGCGAGGCGGTGATTCTGGCCAAGCCCATCACCTTCATGAATCGTTCCGGCCAGTCTGCCGGCGCTCTGATGCGGTTTTTCAAACTGGTGCCCGAACAGGTGCTCGTGCTGCACGACGAACTGGATCTGTTGCCCGGCCAGGTGAAGCTCAAGCAGGGGGGAGGTCACGCCGGGCATAATGGCCTGCGTGACATTCAGAATGTATTTTCCAGTGCGGCGTTCTGGCGCCTTCGCATCGGCATTGGTCACCCGCGCAGCTTCGGCCTGGCGCAGCAGGTGGCGGCCTTCGTGCTGAATCCGCCCCGCAAGGAAGACATGGAAGGCATCGAAGACAGCATCCAGCGCTGCCGGGTGATTCTTCCCTTGTTGCTCGATGGCGAATTTCAGCAGGCCATGAGCCGTCTGCACGAGGGCAACCGTGGCTGAGTGGCCATCCTTCCGGGCCGAACTGCGGGATTTCTTCATGTTCCTGCGCCGGCCCGCCGCAGGCCCACGGTTGCCCGGGCAGGCCAGCGGCGACGGCATCTGGCGCGACTGGTTTCCGTCCCTGAACCTCAAGCGGCTCACGCAGTGGGCCTTGCTGATGTGGGCCATCAATCTGCTGTTCTTCGGCCCGATTGCCGTCATGGCGGCGGGCATGGGCGGGGCCACCCATCGGCTCAATCTCGACAACATCCCCTGGATGACTGCACTTCTGTGGGCGCCGATCACGGAAGAACTGGTCTTCCGTTACGGCCTGAGGCGGCTCAAGGGGCTGATCGTGCTGCTGCCACTGGCCCTCGCCGCCATGCTGCACGGGCCCGGTCTGCCGGGCGGGCTATATCTTGCGGCCTTTCTCATGCTGGCCTGGGCACCTCACGGCATGGCCTGGCGCGGTGCGCGACGGCCTTTGCCCTGGGCCTGGCGCCGGCGGTATATGCATCGTTTCCCATGGGCCTTCCACCTCTCATCGCTCGTGTTCTCGGGCGTGCACCTTTACAACTTCAATCTGGGGCAAACCCCGTGGTGGCTGTTGCCCTTGCTGGTGTTGCCCCAGTGGGTGACCGGCATGGTGTTGGGCTGGTTGCGCGTGCGCCGAGGCATCGGGGCATCGATCCTGCTTCACGCGGTGTTCAACGGCGGCCCGCTGCTGCTGGTGTGGCTGGCGCTGCAGGCCGCGCCGGACATGGGCATGTGAGCCCGACACGGCCATTGGAAATTTCCGGCTGGCCTCGGGCAAGGGCGCCCGCGTGCGCGACGGGCACGTCGACCCGTCTTGCAGTCAGCGCTCCAGCATTCCTTCGAGGCTGCGACCGACGTCCAGGATGTGATCGTCGGTGTAGCCGGGACCCGCAACCATCAGCCCCACCGGCGCCTCGCCTATTCGGTGGCAGGGGAGGCTCAGTGCGCAGCCATCCAGGAAGTTAATGATGCCCGGGTTGCGAAGAATCAGGCTGTTGGCCTTGAAGTAGGCTTCGTCGGAAGCCTCCAGCTCGGCGATGATGGGGGCCACCACCGGCACGGTGGGCATGAGCAGGGCATCGTAATGACGCAGGCGTGCCTCCACGGCCGCGATCCACTGCTGGCGCCGGGACATGAGCTCGATGTAGTCGGCCGCATCGCTTTCCTTGCCGCGCAGAATGCGAGACACCACGCGCGGGTCGTATTGCTCGCCCTGCTGCGCAAGGATGTCGCGATGGACCGAATAGGCTTCGGCGCAGACAATGCCCCCCTTGCGATTGATGTCCGCCAGTTCCAGAAACTCCGGAATCTCGATCTCGTCGATGGTCACCCCTTGCTTGCGCAGGTGATCGACAGCCCGTTCGATGGTGAGTCGCACATGATCGTCCGCACCCTCGAACACCAGGGTCTGAACCAGCGCCAGCCGCAATTCCGAGGCGGGCAACGCTCGGGGAAGAGGGCGCTGCTCATCCGCCAGAATGGCATCGATGATGGCGCAGCAGTCGACCGTGGTTGCCAGGGGGCCGGAGGAATCCAGTGTCGTCGATAGCGGAAACGCGCCTTGCGAGGGGATGCGGGCGGCGGTGGGCTTGAAACCCGTCAGCCCGCAGAACGCGGAAGGTATGCGGATCGACCCGCCGGTATCCGTTCCCAGGGCGGCGACGGCCATGCCGTCGGCCACGGATACACCGGCGCCCGACGAAGAGCCGCCGGGAATGCGGCGCCGGGCGCGATCCCAGGGGCTGCTGGGCGTGCCGTAATGGGGATTGAGCCCCAGGCCGGAGAAAGCGAATTCCGTCATATTGGTGTGGCCGATCAGAACGGCGCCCGCCCGCACCAGGCGTTCGACGGCCGTGGCATGGCGCTCAGCGGGCGGCGCGTCGCGGCGCACGGCCGAACCGGCGCGCGTCACCTTCCCGGCGACGTCGAACAGGTCCTTGACGGAAATCGGCAGACCTTCCAGTTCCGAACGGGCCAGGCCGGCCGCCCGCAAGGTGTCGGAAGCCCGGGCCGCGGCGCGCGCCTGGTCCGCCCAGACAGCGGTGAACGCACGCGACCCTTCACCTTCCGGGTCGGCAATGCGGGCCAAAGCCTGTTCGATCAGTTCCTCGGACGTGGTCTCTCCTGCATTCAGTTGGCGCTGGAGTTCGAGCACGGAGGGGCGTTCTCGGGTGGTCATGGGGTGTCCTCTATCTTTGATGTCATCGGTTCCGGCAATCGTAGCACCGGGGGCCGCCGCCGGCGGGACGAGGAAGCTCGCCCAAGCAGAGGTACAATGTAGGGTTTCCAGGCGGGGGCGCCGGGCATGCGCACGCCCTCTCGCGATCATCTGCTTCCTCAGCAAGGATACACACATACATGGCTCTGCAATGCGGCATCGTTGGCCTGCCCAACGTGGGTAAATCCACTCTCTTCAACGCTCTGACCAAGGCGGGCATTGCCGCCGAGAACTATCCTTTCT
>JAJUGH010000193.1 GCA_029268265.1 Alcaligenaceae bacterium
AAAAGCCCAGGTGGCGGAATTGGTAGACGCGCATGGTTCAGGTCCATGTGCCGCAAGGTGTGGAGGTTCGAGTCCTCTCCTGGGCACCACCGCTTTAAGCAGTGAAGTAGTAAACCAACAGAAAACCCAGCTAAGTCAGAAGATTTAGCTGGGTTTTTTGCGTGTGGAGCAGCCCCGCCGAACGGCCATATCCTGTGAGGTGTGAAGTATTTACAAATCCGCTGAAAAAAATACGTTACACGACACGCGGCGCCGTTTAGAATATTTTTAGAACAGGCTTGCCTGCCTCCGGCAGAGTTGGCCACCACAATAGACGCGGCAGGAGACAATGCCACGATGGCAGCTTTCGAGCGGTCCGCTTCAAAGCCTTTAGGGGTTTCTCATATCCACGGCGCCTGCCCGGCGTCGCTTGCCTATTACACCCTTCTTTACGTGCCGATCCGCTTCAGCAGCGTCGGCACGACTTCTGCCTTACCCGACCCGATTAGAAAGTGCCGCCCCAAGCGGCAACAAGAGAAGGCGACGCCGTATCCGGCGCTCGACCGTCAACTTCAATCAGGAGACATATATGGCGCAAAACTCGACATCGAACGCCTATTGGAAAGCCAACTTACGAATCATCGGTATCAGTCTGGCGATCTGGTTCATCGCTTCCTTCCTTATGGGAATCATCCTGCGTCCGGCTCTCTCGGGCATCATGGTGGGCGGTGCTGACCTTGGATTCTGGATGGCGCAGAACGGCTCCATTTATGTGTTCATCATCTTGATCTTCGTCTACGCGAAGGTGATGAACAAACTCGACCGTGAACACGGTGTTGAAGAGTAAGAGGCGGGCACATGGATCAATTTACGCTGAACCTGATTTTCGTCGGTGCCACATTCCTTATCTATGTTGGCATCGCTTTCTGGGCCCGCGCCGGTACGACTTCTGAATTCTATGCGGCCGGCCGCGGCGTTCACCCTGTGACGAACGGGATGGCCACCGCGGCAGACTGGATGTCGGCCGCATCGTTCATCTCGATGGCGGGGATCATTGCCCTTGCGCCAACGGGCGGCTATACCCAATCGGCATTCCTTATGGGCTGGACGGGCGGCTATGTGCTGTTGGCCATGCTGCTGGCCCCCTACTTGCGCAAATTCGGCAAGTTCACCGTGCCGCAATTCATTGGGGATCGCTTCTACTCCAACGGCGCGCGCCTTCTGGCGGTGGTCTGCCTCATCATCATTTCCATCACCTACGTGATCGGGCAGATGCGCGGTGTCGGGGTCACGTTCTCGCGCTTTCTGGAAGTGTCCACCGACATGGGCCTGTACATCGGCGCGGCTATCGTGTTCGTGTACGCGGTGTTCGGCGGCATGAAGGGCATCACGTATACGCAGGTGGCACAGTACGTCGTGCTGATCATTGCCTATACGATCCCCGCCATCTTCATTTCACTGAATCTGACCGGCAATCTGTTGCCGCAAGCAGGCCTGGTCGGCAACTATGCCCCCGGCGGCGGCGATATCGCCTTCTTGGCCAAGCTGGATCAGGTGGTGACCGAACTGGGCTTCACTGCCTACACGGCTGACACGGCCAACCGGCTGAACATGTTCCTGTTCACACTATCGCTGATGATCGGCACCGCCGGCCTGCCCCACGTGATCATTCGGTTCTTCACCGTACCGAAAGTGGCCGATGCCCGGTCGTCCGCTGGTTGGGCACTGGTGTTCATCGCACTGCTCTACACGGTCGCACCTGCCGTGGGTTCCATGGCGCGCCTGAACCTCACCACCACGATGTGGCCGGCTGCGATTACGGCGGAAGCTACGAGCGGACCTGCCTTGTCCCGAACGGACATCGATAACCGCCCGGAACTCTCCTGGATCCGCACCTGGGAGCAAACCGGCCTGCTCGATATCGAGGACAAGAACGGTGACGGCCTGATCCAGTACTACAACGACAAGGCGCCGGCCGATCACCCCATCACCAAGCTGGCCGCCGAACGGGGCTGGAAGGGTAATGAGCTGGTCACCGTGGATAACGACATCATGGTGTTGGCCAACCCCGAGATCGCCGCCCTGCCCGGCTGGGTAATCGCTCTGGTGGCTGCCGGCGCATTGGCTGCCGCACTTTCCACCGCGGCGGGTCTGCTGCTGGCGATTTCGTCCGCCATCTCGCACGACCTGATCAAGGGCTCATTCCGACCGGACCTGTCCGAAAAGGACGAACTCAAGATCGCACGGATCGCCATGACGTTCGCCATTATCTTGGCCACCTGGCTCGGCTTGAATCCTCCGGGCTTTGCGGCACAGGTGGTGGCACTGGCGTTCGGGCTGGCAGCCGCGACCATCTTCCCTGCGCTCATGATGGGCATCTTCTTCAAGCGGGTGAATAAGCAGGGTGCCATGGCAGGCATGCTGGTGGGTCTGGTGTTCACAGCGGTGTACATCTTCGTGTACAAGGGCTGGTTCTTCATCCCCGGCACGAACAACCTGCCTGATACGCCCGACAACTACGTATTCGGCATCTCGCCGTTGTCGATCGGTGCCGTCGGAGCATTGTTGAACTTCATCGTGGGCTTTGTGGTGTCGTCCATGACCGAAGCACCGCCCCGACACATTCAAGACCTGGTGGAATCTATCCGTGTACCCAAGGGTGCCGGCGCAGCCATCGACCATTGAAGCAGGTAGGCCGGGCGGTAACGCTCGGCCGTCCATTGCAAGGGGCGGAGCCACCGTGCTGCCGCCCCTTCTTTACAGTGAGCCATGCAAGAAGAAGTAGCGACCATCTCTGCATTTCTGGAAAGCGTTCCTCCATGGGACAACCTCTCGACGGAAGAACGCGAGCGGGTGGCCATGCACACCAGCTTCCGGGCGTATGACCAGGGCGAGTTCATCTACCGCGTCGATGATCCCCTTGCCGGGGTGTTTCTTGTCATGCAGGGCGAGGTGGAGGTGCTGGACCGCCACGGGGCTCTGGTTTCTTTATTGGCGGCGCGCAGCACATTCGGTGAGAGAGGATTTCTGCGCGATGGCTATGCCGTTTCGAGCGCGCGTGCCGCGCGGCCCAGCCGTATCGTTCAGGTCGCCGGCGCAGAGTTTTTGCGTCTGCTGAAATCCGTTCCATCATTTGAGCGGTATTTCACGCGCACCTCTCGCCCGCTTTCTCCGCCCACCGATGTATCGACGCAGAAGGTGTCGGAGCTGATTGCGCGCGAGCCGATCTCCTGCAGCCCGTCGACAACCGTGACTGAGGCCGCCCGCATGATGCGCGAGCACCATATTTCGGCGCTGGGCGTGGTGGACGAACACGGTCGTCTGGTAGGAATTCTGACCATTCGTGACCTCTCCAACCGGGTACTGGCCGAAGGCCGCGAGCCTTCGGTGCCGGTGCAGGAGATCATGACGAGGGAACCCGCGACGCTTAGCCCCAGCTCCATGGGCTCGGACGTACTCGCCCTGATGATGCAACAACGGGTGGGTCACCTTCCGGTGGTAGAACAAGGCCGCTTCGTGGGCATGATCACGCAGACCGACATCACACGCTTCCAGGCAGTAAGTGCGGCGGCGATGGTGAAGGATATCGTTCACGCGAACACCGTGGCGGAAATGGCCGAGGTCAGCCGGCGCATCCCCAAGCTGCTAGTTCAATTAGTGGCGGCGAATCACGCCCACGAGGTCATCACGCGGCTTATCACCGACATTGCAGACGCGATCACCCGGCGGCTGCTGGTCATGGCCGAAGCGGAACTCGGGCCTGCTCCGGCGCCCTATCTCTGGCTGGCATGCGGTAGTCAGGGGCGGCAGGAACAATCCGGCGTTTCGGATCAGGACAACTGCTTGATTCTCGATGACTCCGTCACCGCCGATGACATGCCCTACTTCCTGCGCATGGCCCGTTATGTATCAGATGGGCTGAATGCCTGCGGGTATGTGTATTGCCCCGGAGACATGATGGCGTCCAACCCGCGTTGGTGTCAGTCGCTGAAGGTTTGGCGGCAGTATTTTCATAATTGGGCGGTGACGCACGAACCGGAGTCACACATGCTGGCCTCCGTCATGTTCGACCTGCGCCCCATCGCAGGCGCCGTATCGCTGTTTCGTGATTTGCAGGAAGAGACGCTCGAGAAGGCGTCGCGCAATTCCATCTTCGTGGCGCACATGATTGCGAACAGCCTCAAGCACGTGCCGCCGCTGGGCATGATTCGCGGTTTCGCGACCCAACGTTCGGGCGCGTACCGCAACCATATCGATATGAAGCACAACGGGGTGATCCCCGTGACGGATCTGGCCCGCGTCTATGCCTTGCAAGGCCGTATCACAGACGTCAATACGCGGGCACGGTTGCTCGCTGCCGAGGCGGCGGGCGTGGTGTCAGAGGCCGGCGTACGAGAACTCATAGAAGCCTACGATGTGATCGCCCTGCTCCGTCTGCAGAACCAGGCGGCCAACGTGAAGTATGGCCGGGAACTGAATAATTACCTCGCGCCCGCGGAACTGTCCGATTTTGAGCGCAACCATTTACGCAACGCCTTCGTGGTGGTGCGAACCATGCAGTCGGCCATCAGCCACAGCGCCGTACATTGATGCAGGTGGTGGTCCGCGATAAGGTGTAACCAGCAACACGAGCAGGAACGAAACACATGTGGGTTGATTTTCTCTCCATGGCCGCCGTCGGTATTCTGGCCGCCTGCCTGATCTACATCGTCAGGCGAAGTCTGGCCAAACGCGGCCGCAATGTCCCGCGCTGGCTTCTTCCCGCCACCATTGGCGCCGGCATGATCGCGTACAGCGTGTGGAGCGAATACACCTGGTACGACCGCGTCACCGCCTCGCTTCCCCCCACGGTCGCCGTGGTGAGCCATGGCGAACGCAGCGCCTTCTGGGCGCCCTGGACCTACCTGAAACCGGTCACCGTACGTTTCATGGCCATGGATACGCGCGC
>JAJUGH010000194.1 GCA_029268265.1 Alcaligenaceae bacterium
CCAGACCTTGGAAAGGTCGATCTGATCGGCAGGGAAGTTGGCGATGTAGGCAGCCAGCGCATTCAGGGCGGTCTTCGGACCGTCTTCGGGCATGCTGCCGTCGGGCGACAGACCCGGCTTGTTGCCTTCCAGGCACGCCTTGTAGAGCTCGACGTCGCCCAGCAGGTATGACTCGGGCACTACCTTGGCGATTTCCTCGGGGCTGGATTTCTGGATCCATTTATCGGCCCGCACAATCGCGTTCACCATGGCTTGCGTGGTGTTCGGGTTCGACTCAATGAAATCGCGACGGGTGTACAGGCAGCCCGAGGGCATGTTGCCACCGAAGATGTCGATCGTGTCTTTTACCGTACGGGTGTCGGCGATGACCGTGATGAGGTCGTCCTTGAGCAGCGTGCCGATCACGGGATCGAGGTTTGCGATGGCGTCGATCTGGCCCGTGCGCATCGCGGTAATGGCGCCTGCCCCGCCGCCCACGCCAATGAAGGAGACGTCGGTCGGCTTGATTCCGTACTTCGACAGGAAGAAGCTGATGGCCATGTTCGTGGACGAACCCGGCGCCGTGACACCGATCTTCTTGCCCTTCAGGTCTTCCGGGCTCTTGTAGTCGGGCACGGTCTTCTTCGACACAGCCAGCACGATCATGGGAGTGAGGCCCTGCTGCACGACGGAGCAGTACTCCTGCCCCTTGGACTGCAGCGAAATCGTGTGCTCGAAAGCACCCGAGACCACATCGGCGCTACCGCCCACCACGGCCTGCAACGCACGCGAGCCGCCGGCGAAGTCCAGAATCTTGACGTTCAGGCCTTCTTCCTCGAAGTAGCCGTTGAAGTGGGCGATCGAGAGCGGGAGGTAATAAATGAGCGCCTGGCCACCTACGGCGATGCTCACATCCTTCTTTTCCGGCCCGGACGCTGCACGCGACAGCCCGGGGAGCATTCCCGCGGCGCCGGACACACCGGCGAGCTTGAGTAAATCACGACGACTGATCGACATCTTTGTCTCCTTTGAAATATTTAGTATTGTGGCCGGCGCCAAAAGGCGTAATTCTAGCGGCTCTCTTCTTGGTAACGGCCGTTTTCGAAGGCGTTTCGGTTCAGGTTCCCCTTCTTTCCATCAAGGCCCAGGCGATGGTGCCCGCGTCAACGTATTCGAGCTCGCTGCCCGCCGGGACACCACGCGCCAGACGGGTGACCTTGCGACCGCGCGCGCGCAGCAATTCAGCAAGGTAATGTGCCGTGGTCTCGCCTTCTGGTGTGAAGTTCGTGGCAAGTATTACCTCTTGCACCTCGGGAACACAAGCCCGGTCCAGCAGCCGGTCAAAATCCAGCTGATTGGGACCTACTCCTTCGAGAGGCGCAAGCCGGCCCATGAGCACGTAGTAGAGCCCCGTGTAGCCGTGGCTCGCTTCTATCATGTTCTGGTCGGCCGGCGTCTCGACAACACAAAGCAAGGAAGCATCTCGTCTTGGGCTGGAGCAGGTCGCGCAGAGTTCGGTCTCGGAGAAACCATTGCAAAGCCGACAATGCCGGACATCATCCACCGCCTGGCGCAAAGCGTCGGCAAGGCGAGTGGCGCCCTGCGGATCGTGCTGAAGCAGGTGGTACGCCATGCGCCGGGAACTGCGCGCCCCCACGCCCGGAAGGCAGCGCAAGGCGTCGATCAGAGCCCGTAGCGGCTGAGGCTCGGCAATCGGCTCTTCCATCAGAACGGCAGCTTCATTCCGGGAGGCAGGGGCAGACCGGAAGTGACCGATGCCATTTTTTCCTGAGCGGTCGCCTCGGCCTTGCGCAAGGCATCATTGAAGGCGGCGGCCACGAGGTCTTCCAGCATGTCCTTGTCTTCTTCGAGCAGGCTCGGGTCGATGGTGACGCGCTTTACATCGTTGCGGCAGCTCATCGAGACCGTGACCAGGCCGCCACCCGCAGCGCCGTCGACAATGACGTCGGCCAACGCCTCCTGCGCCTTCTTCATGTTTTCCTGCATCTGTTGCGCCTGGCGCATCAGCCCGGCGATCTGACCTTTCATCATGTTGGATATTCCTGTGTTTGCGTCAATGGTTCAGGCGACTCGCTCGTCGTCGAGCGCCATGATTGAGCCCGGCATGACCCGGGCGCCAAATTCTTCAATGAGACTGCGAACGATCGGGTCGTTCGCCACTGCCGCTTCGGCTTCTTTCTGCCGTTGAGCCCGGCGTTGCACCTCCACGGCATGCGCCGTGGCGGACCCGGTGGCGCCGAACTGTATGCGCAGGTCTATCGCTTTGCCGAAATGCTCGCTCAGAACGGTGCGCAGACGCGGCAGGCCCTGCTTGGCAGACAAGGAGTGGATGGCGGCCCGGAGCGTCACGACGGTGCCTTCAACACCGACCCACTCCGCCTGCCGCGCCAGCTGCGCTGCCCATCCGGTGACGGGCAGCGAAGCGGCCAACGCGGGCCAATCGCCTGGAGTCATTTTGGCAAGGCGCGGGGCACGCTCCTTGGCGTCGGATTCTCGTGGCAGATCGGGCAAGGGCATCGCGGCGACCGCGGCCTCTTCATCATCGAGCACCGGCTCCCAACCCGCGTCATCGGAATAGGCGCCTGGATCGTCTCCGGAGAGGTCCATCGGCATGTCGACGTCGTATTCCGCAACGGGGGGAACGGTGTCGGTGTCGGGCGCGGAGTGTTGCGGGGTATCGGGCTCGGTGTCGGATGCACGCGTGTCACGTGCGGTGTCGGTCTCCGGTGCGCGAGTGTCGAGTTCGGTGTCGGATGGAGTCTCCGGGGCGCTCGCGTCTAGTTTGGTGTCGGATGCAGGGTCCGGGGCGCTCGCGTCGGAGCCGGCGCCATCAGCCGCCGTCGGGGCGGCAGGCACGTTCGCCACTTCCGATACCCTGGTTTCCACGGCGGCTTCGCGGACTGCAGGCGCTTCGGCGGCTTCCGGCGATACGGCTACGGCTGCTCGCGGAGCGGCGTCATCACCATGCGGTGCATGGTCCGGCATGGCTTCCCATGCAGGCACTTCAGGGCCCTCGTCTACTGGCGTGGCCACGGAGCCCGATGTAGCGGCGGCGGCACCAACCGGCGCGTCCACAGACGCGGGCGCAGGTGCCGGCTCTGCCGACGCAGCCAGGCCGGACGGAGCCGCGCTCGATACAGACGGACCGGACGCCGAGGCCGCCGCTTCCACTACGACGCGCTCGCCGCCAGACGGCGGCGGCTGCTCACCGGATGCCGCAGGCGTGAGCGACAGCATGCGCAGGCAGGCCATCACAAAGCCGGCGTATTCGTCCGGTGCGAGAGAGAGTTCGCTGCGGCTATGCACTGCGACGGAATAATAGAGTTGCACCAGGTCCGGGTGCAGTGTGGAGGCCAGCGAAGCGATGTCTTCGGCCAGCAGATCCTGCGCCGGCAAGGCATCTGGCACGCGCTGCTGGATGGCAATATGCGAAAGCAGTACGGCCAGATCGCCCAGCGCGCCGGAGTAGGAGAGGCCACGGCTGGCCAGCTCATCGGCGACCGCCAGCACATCGGTAGCACAGCCGGCCGCCAGCGCCTGAACGAGGCGCACGAGATGCCGCTGATCGATGGTACCGAGCATGCCCTGCACGGCCTCGGCGCTCAGATTGCCCGCGCTATAGGCGATCGCCTGGTCGGTAAGCGACAGGGCATCGCGCATGGAGCCGCCGGCCGACTGCGCCAGCAGCCGCAAGGCAGGCACCTCGAATGTCAGCCCTTCTTCGGCCAGTACGGATTCCAGGTGCCGCACGATCGCGTCGACCGTCATGTGCTTGAGGTTGAACTGCAGGCAGCGGGACAGGACCGTGACCGGGATTTTTTGCGGATCGGTGGTCGCGAGAATGAACTTCACATGGGGCGGCGGCTCTTCCAGCGTCTTCAGCATGGCATTGAAGGCGTGGCCGGTCAGCATGTGCACTTCATCAATCATGTAGACCTTGAACCGCGCGCTGCTGGGTGCGTACACCGCCTGCTCCAGCAGCTGGGTCATCTCATCGACACCCCGATTCGAAGCGGCATCGAGCTCGACGTAGTCAACATAGCGACCGGCATCGATTTCGGTACATGCCCGACACTTTCCACACGGATGCGCCGTGATCCCCTGCTCGCAATTCAGTGACTTGGCCAGGATGCGCGACAGCGTCGTCTTGCCCACGCCGCGCGTGCCCGTGAACAACCATGCGTGGTGAAGGCGCTGTGTTTCAAGGGCATGTGTCAGGGCACGAACCACGTGGTCCTGCCCGACGAGAGTATCGAACGAACGTGGCCGCCACTTGCGTGCCAGTACCAGATAGGTCATGGGGATGTGCGAGCAGATGACTGTCGAATCGGAATGGAAAAGTGTACCCGCATTCGACAGGGCCCGGGGGGCCTGTAAGACTTGTGGTGAATGGCGAGCCTGACTCCGGCACTGATTCTGCACGACTATGGCTGCTTCGTTCCCGACCTGACCAGGTTCGCCGCCGAACCATGCGGAGGGGCCCGCCGCCTGAGAGTTTAACAGGAAGCAGGCCTGCCGTCCGGGCGCGGGCAAGCGTAGAATGCCTAGCCCATGGCGGATACTTCTTTCGACACCATCGATACGTTTATTGACGCGCTTTGGCTCGAGGACGGGCTGGCGCCGAACACGCTCGCCGCCTATCGGCGCGATCTCGAGGCCTTCGAGACCTGGCTGGAAAGCGAGCATGGACGCCGGCTACCCCAGGCCACAGAGGCCGACATCCAGGGCTGGTTCGCTGCCGTGCATGCGCGTAGCCGCGCCTCTACGGCGAACCGGCGACTTGCAGCCCTGCGCCGGTATTATTTGTGGGCGCGTCGGCAAGGGCTGGTTCATGAAGACCCCTGCCTGCGCCTGCAGGCCTCCAAGCAACCACCCCGATTCCCGAAGAC
>JAJUGH010000195.1 GCA_029268265.1 Alcaligenaceae bacterium
ATCGAAGAAGCCGTGACGAAAGCCGTCGATCATGTAGAACACGGGGTTCCAGTGCGACACCGCCTGCCAGAATGGCGGCAGGCTGTGGATGGAATAGAAGACACCCGACAAGAATGTGGCGGGCAGAATCAGGAAGTTCTGGAAGGCGGCGAGCTGGTCAAACTTCTCTGACCACAGGCCGGCCACGATACCGAGGTTGGCCATCACGCCGCAGGAAAGCACTGCAAAAGTGATGAGCCAGCCGGCGTTGTGCACGGGCAGGTCGACGAAGAACAATGCCACAAGCCCCACGCCCAGACCGCAGCAGATGCCGCGTGCGATGGCCGCCAGCAAATAGGCGCCGTAGATTTCGACATGCGACAGCGGCGGCAGCAGAATGAAGACCAGATTCCCCGTGATCCGGCTCTGGATGAGCGAGGACGACGGATTGGCAAAGGCATTCTGCAGCATGCTCATCATCATGAGCCCGGGGATCAGGAACGAGGTGTAGACCACGCCTTCGTATACCTGCACACGGTCTTCCAGCACGTGGGCGAAGATCAGCAGATAGAGCAGGGCGGTGAGCACCGGCGCTGCGATGGTCTGAAAGCCCACCTTCCAGAAGCGCTGCAGCTCCTTGCGCAGCAGCGTGGGGAATCCGGATCCCATATCGGAACGGCGATGACGGATCGGTGTGGAACTCATGCCACCTCCTCAAGTTCGCCGGCCCGCATGAATCGCACGAAGGCATCTTCCAGGTCCTGCCCGCCGACCTGGGCCAGCAGTGCGTCCGTGGTGTCCAGCGCAATGACGCGGCCCTGCTTCAGCATCGCGATGCGGCCGCACAGCGCCTCGGCCTCTTCCAGATAGTGGGTGGTCAGCAGAATGGTGTGGCCGTCCTTGTTCAGGCGCGAAATGAACTCCCACAAGGTGCGACGCAGGTCCACATCGACGCCGGCGGTCGGTTCATCAAGAATGATGACCGGAGGACGGTGCACCAGAGCCTGAGCCACCAATACGCGCCGCTTCATGCCGCCGGACAAGGCGCGCATATTGGTGTCGCCCTTGTCCAGCAGACCGAGATTGGTGAGGATTTCGTCGATCCAGTCGTCGTTCTTGCGCAGCCCGAAATAGCCTGACTGCAGGCGCAATGTCTCGCGGACCGTGAAGAAAGGGTCGTACACGATTTCCTGCGGCACCACGCCCAATGACTGGCGTGCCGCGCGGAAGTCCGTCACGACATCGTGGCCGCATACTTCAGCGCGGCCGTTCGTGGCCTGCGCCAGGCCGGCCAGGACGGAGATGAGCGTGGTTTTTCCGGCGCCGTTCGGACCAAGCAGGCCGAAGAATTCGCCATGCTCGACCGTCAGGCTGACGTTGTCGAGCGCCTGGAAACCGCTGCGGCGCGGGCGCCCGGCGAGCAGATCACCGAGCCCGCGAGCGCGCGGGGCATAGATTTTGGAAACGTTCTCGAGTTTGAGTGCGGACATGTCGACAGAAAAAGTCCGGGAGGGACCAAGCTGTCCATTATAGCGGGGGCGTCAACCGCCCCCGCTGTGTCCGCCGCGAGTGCCGGCGCGTGAGGCTTAACGCTGATTGCTTTGCTGCAGCGCCTTGATCAGACCCTCGACGCCCGATTGCTGCACTTGCTGCGAGAACTGGTTGCGATAGTTCTGGATCAGCCAGATATTCTCGATATTGATGTCGTACACCTTCCAGCCCTGGGGAGTCTTCTCGAGCCGATAATCAACCCCCACGGCCGGGCCGTTGGCGCGGGTCACGAGCGAGCGCACCACGACGTCATCAGCATTGGGATCGCCACGGAATGGCTGAATCTCGATGCGCGATACTTCGTCAACATTCGCCAATGCGCCGCTGTAGGTGCGGATGAGCGTGCCCTTGAAGGCTTCGACCAGCTCTTGCTGTTGCGCCGGCGTGGCCTGGCGCCAGTGGCGGCCCGCCGCCAGGCGAGTCGTCTTCTCGAAGTTGACGTAGGGCAGAATCAGTTCATCGACCAGCTGGTTGATGCGTTGAAGGTCGCCGCGTTTGACGGCTTCATCGTTCTTGACGGCCTGGAGGGCATTGTCGGCCACCGCCTGCACGAAATCATTCGGCGCAGCGGTGGGATCGATGTTGTTCTGGGCCTGTGCCGAAAAGGACGCCAGTAGGCCGCCGCCGGCCAGCAGCGCCGCTGCCGCGATACGCTTCAGGCCCACGAAAGAGAGGAAAGTCTGGAAGCTGGAATGCATGAGAAATCCTTTTAATCCTCGACGGAATAGTCGGGCAGCGAATCGTCGGAGTAGTCCGGTAGCGCGTCTCCGCCCGCCACCCGTTCATTCACCATAGCATCACGCTGCTGCAGGAAGGCGTCGCGAATGAAGCTGTAGCGGTCGAGTGCCGTGCGGTTCACGACCTCATCTGCATCGAGCAAGCCTTCGCGGGTATCGACGATATAAAGCCCCAGAATGGAGTTGCGCACGGGTACGTTGTCGACCGACATGACCGGCGTAAGCGGCGAGACGCCGCCTGCGATCGTGCCCACCCATGCCGCACCGTCTCGTACGGTGCTGGAGCCGACGAACGGCAGCACGACGTATGGGCCCGAGTCCAGACCCCAGACGCCCAGCGTGGTGCCGAAGTCATTGCGGATCTTGTAGGCACCGTTCATGGTGGCCACGTCGATACAGCCACCCAGCCCCATGGTGGAGTTGAACAGAACGCGGCCCAGCGTGTTGAAGAAATCGTGGCCGCGGCCTTGCAAGGCGCTGTTGAGCGCAGACCAGACATCGCCGAAGTTGCCGAAGATATTGCCCACACAGGAGCGTACCGGCTGCGGCGTGAGGTCGCGGTAGGCATAGGCCACCGGCTTCAGCAGCGCGCCGTCCACGGCTTCGTTGAAGGCGAACATGCCGCGGTTATAGCTTTCCCAAGGATCGCGGGGGCTGGGAGATTCTACGGTGGCACAGCCGCCGACCAACAGGGCGGCGCCGACTGCGGCAGCCAGGCCGATACGTCGGCCCGAGGCGGAGGGGGTTTCTTTTTTCATTGTGCGTCCTGGCTACCGGCGGAGCTGTAGAGGAACTTGCTGATCAGTTCTTCGAGCACGACGGCACTCTGGGTAAATTGGATACTGCTTCCGTCGGCAAGCATTTTATCGTCACCGCCGGGGGTGATGCCGATATATTGTTCGCCCAATAATCCGGAGGTGAGAATGGATACGGACGAGTCGGCGGGGAACTGGTATTGCGATTCCAGATCGAGCGTGACGGCCGCCTGATAGCGCTCGCTGTCGAATGAGATACCGGACACCCGCCCCACGACGACGCCGCTGCTCTTGACCGGAGCGCGCAGTTTCAGCCCGCCCAGGTTGTCGAAATGGGCCTGCACCTGATAGGTGGGTGCGAACGAGAAGCTGCTCATGTTTCCGGCCCGCAGGGCGAGGAAGATGAGCGCGATGGCCCCCAGCAGTACGAAAAGCCCCACCCAGAAGTCGGTTTTTTCACGGGTCATGTCTGTGTATCCATTCAAGTTCAATTGCCGAACATCAGGGCCGTCATCACGAAGTCCAGCCCCAGCACAAGCAGGGAGCTGTGGACCACGGTGCGCGTCGTGGCGCGGGACACGCCTTCAGGCGTTGCCTTGGCCGTCCACCCTGCGTACAGGGCGACCAGCGTCACGGCAATACCGAATACCACGCTCTTGATGAAGCCGTTCAATATATCGTTTACGACGTCGACACCTTCCTGCATCTGAGACCAGAAGGCGCCCGGGTCGATGCCGATGAGCATGACGCCCACCACCCAGCCGCCGATGATCCCTACCATGGAGAAGACGGCGGCCAATACCGGCATGGCGATCACGCCGCCCCAGAAGCGCGGCACGAGGACGCGGCGGATCGGGTCCACCGCCATGACTTCCATGGCGGCGAGCTGTTCGCCCGCTTTCATGAGCCCGATTTCCGCAGTAAGGGAGGTGCCGGCGCGGCCGGCGAATAGTAGTGCGGTCACCACCGGACCCAGCTCGCGGGTCAGCGACAATGCCACCAGTAGACCCAGGGCTTCTTCCGAGCCATAGCGGCTGAGTGTGTAATAGCCCTGCAGCCCCAGCACGAAACCGACGAACAGGCCCGAAACCGCGATGATGAGCAGCGAGTGGTTGCCGATGAAGTGCACCTGCTGTGATACCAGCCGCGGCCGCTGCAATGCGGCTCCGCTGCGCACAAGAATGGCGCAACCCAGGCGTACGAAGTCGCCCAGGCCGGTAATGCTGTGGCGTACGCGTTGTCCGAGATTCGCAATGGCTTTGTAGGGTGTCGTCATGGGCGGCGCCCTGTGCGTTGTTCCAGCCAGCGGGTGTACGCAGGCGAGACAGGGTAGTGGAAAGCGATGGGGCCGTCGGGCTCACCGTCCAGGAACTGGCGCACGTAGGCGTCCTGGGAATTGGACAGCTCCGCGGGCGTGCCCTGCGCGATCAGCTTGCCCTGGCCGACCACGTACACCTGATCCGCGATGGCGAAAGAATCGGCGACGTCGTGGGTGATCAGGACCGACGCGCAATTGAGCTTGTCGGTCAGGTCGCGAATCAGGCGGGCGGTGATGCCCAGCGAGATCGGATCCAGGCCGGCGAAAGGCTCGTCGTAAAGAATGAGTTCGGGTTCCAGCACGATGGCCCGCGCAAGCGCTACACGACGCGCCATGCCGCCGGAGATCTCCGAGATGCGCAAATGTGCGGCGGCCTTGAGCCCCACGGCATCCAGCTTCTCGAGCACCCGTTCCTGAATCTGGTTTTCAGAGATCCGAGTGTGCTCGCGCAGGGGGAAGGCCACGTTCTCGAACACGTTCAGGTCGGTGAAGAGGGCGCCTTGCTGAAACAGCACCCCCATC
>JAJUGH010000196.1 GCA_029268265.1 Alcaligenaceae bacterium
ATAGGTTTGGTAGGTAGGGCCATGCAAGGTGGATGTGCATACCAGCATGGGCAGGCCTTTCCGCAGGGCGGGGCGCAACTCATCCATCCATGACGGCGGAACGTGGCCGCGGCCAAGGCCGTCGATCACCACCCCTTTCGGGCCGCTGGCCACCACGGCGCGGGGTACGGCGGCGTCGGCTCCGCCGTAGACGGACAGGATGTCTACACGGGGAAGGTCCTGAGGCACATCGAAGGCGGGTTGGCGCATCGGGCGCTGCAAGACGTGGAACCGCCCTTCATCGAAAAATCCGAGCGTACCGAGCCCCGGGGCGTCGAAGCCATTCAGCTGGAAGCTGCTGACCTTGCGCACAAAGTTTGCGCTGTACACCGACTGATTGAAGGAGACCAGCACGCCCAAGCCGGCGGCTTCGTCGCTGGCGGCCAGCTCGATGGCATAGCGCAGATTGGCGTAGGCATCGCTGCCCAGGGCGTGGGGAACGCGTTGAGAGCCTGTAACGACCACTGGAACCTTGCTTGTGTCCAGCACGCATTCCAGAAAATAGGCTGTGTCTTCGAGCGTATCCGTGCCATGGGTGATGACGATGCCGTCCACTTCCCGCGAATCGATCAGTCGACGGCACTCCGCAGCCAGCTTCAGCCATTCGGCCGGCCCGATGGCATTGCTGGGCGCCTGGAAAACCGAATGCACGCTGACATCGAAGCGGCCTTCCAGCCCGGTATGGGACAAAAGCTGGCTTCCGGGCAGCGCGCCCGAGATGGAGCGGCCGGATTCGGCGGGGGCGCTGGCGATAGTGCCACCGGTGGACAGGAAAGCAATATGTTTCATAGCGGCCATTCGAAAGAGAATGGTCCTGCCGCAGCGAATGTGGGTGCGGCAGGGCGGTTATCTAGAACAGTAGGTCCGGAAGCGCCATGCTGAAGAACGGGATGTAGGTGATCAGCATGAGGGCCACGAGCATCAACAGGATGGGTGGCAGGGCTGCCCGGAAGATCTCATACAAGCTCATTTTGGCGATGCCCATTGCCACAAACAGATTCAGCCCGACGGGCGGTGTAAGCATACCCACCGACAGGTTCACCAGCGTGATGACACCGAAATGAATCGGATCGACACCGACCTGTGCCGCGATCGGCTGCATCAGCGGCGCCAGAATGATGATGGCCGAAGCGCTGTCGAGGAAGCAGCCTGCCACCAACATGATCACGTTGAACAGCAGCATGATCATTACCGGTGAATCGGTGGTCGACAATACTTGCGTGGCGAGTTGCGTAGGCGCGCCTGTTGACGCCATGATCCATGAGAACGCCGAGGCGCCCGCGGTGATCAGGAGCAGGGTGCCCGAAAGAAGGCCCGTATCGCGCAGTACGTTGAAAAACTCGCGGGTATTGATGCTGCGGTAGATGATTGCGCCGACGAACCAGCCATACAGGCAGGCCACCGCTGCCGACTCTGTCGGCGTGAAGATGCCGCTGTAAATACCGCCCAGCAGGATGACGGGCAGGCCGAGTCCCCACGCCGACTGCTTGAATGCGCGGAAGATGCTTCCAAAGGAGGGGAACGGGTCGCGCGGATATTTCTTGTGCGCGGAATAGACGCAGCTGTAGGCGATGAGCAACGAACCGATCAGCAGGGCGGGCAGAAGGCCTGCCGCGAACAGCTTGCCCACCGAGGTACCGGTGACGGAGCCGTAGATGATCAACGCGATGCTGGGGGGCACGACTGGCCCGAGCGTGCCGGCCGTTGCGATAAGGCCGATTGCGAAATACTTGTTGTAGCCGGCAGCCACCATCGCCGGGTACATGATGGTACCGATGGCGACGACCGTGGCCGGGCTGGAGCCCGAAATTGAACCGAAGAACAGGCAGGCGAGTACCGCTGCTGCTGCAAGGCCGCCAGGCACCCAGCCGATAAGGGCCTTGGCCAGTTCAATGAGCCGGTCCGAGAGGCCGCCGATGCGCATGAGTTCGGCAGCCAGGATGAAGAAGGGGATCGACATCAACGAGAAGTTGTTCATCCCCGAGAACATGCGCATGGGGACGACCAGGGGGTCGATGGCGCCAAAGAAATACAGCGCCAGTGTTACTGACAGCGCGAGGGCTGCGAAAATCGGCAGCCCGAACAGCAACAAGCTGAAGAATATGGGAACCAGTGCAGAAACCATGGTTAGTCGCTTTTGTTATGTCGCACTGACGGCGGTGGAAAGTGTTTGATACTCACGGCGCAGCACAAGCTGCTTCAGCATCAGTGCATAACGCAGAGACATGAAGGCGCCGGACAGCGGAATGATGAAGTAGACGTATGCCACCGGAATCTGCATGGCCGTCGACAACTGGCCCATGGACAAGGTGTTCAGGAACAGGCGGGTTCCGTAATAAAGGAGCGACATCGCGAAGATGATGCCCAGCACAGCGGCGATCATCTTCAGGATGCGTACTGCCCGGGGGCCGACGAAGGCATACACGGCTTCCACCGAGATATGCGCGCTATAGCGTACTCCCATGCTGGCCGCCAGAAAGCTCATCGAAATGAGCGAATAGAGAATGAACTCTTCCGACCAGTACAAGGAGTTGTTGAACACGTAACGTGCAATCACCTGCACGATGGTCACGATGGTGGCCAGAAACATCAGCACCACCATCATGATTCTTTCGATCGTGTCCACGATACGGTTGAGCGCTTCGATCATCGTCGTTCCCCGGAGATTGGCTTACTCGCCCTTGGCGGCCTTCACGGCACGCGCAACAAGCTCAGGCGTCACGCGCTTTTCAAACTCGGCATATACGGGCTTCGAAGCCTCGATGAATGCTTCGCGACCTTCAGGGGTGAGTTCGATGATCTCGATCTCGTCCTTGATCTCGGCCAGGATGCGTTCTTCATCGGCGTCGGTCAGCTCTCGAGCATGATCACGCGCCATGTCGAAGGCATCTTTCATGACCTTCTGGAGGTCTTCCGGTAGCGAGTCCCAGGCCGCCTTATTCATGACTGCGGCATAGGTGTGATAAACGTGCGAAGTACGGGTCATGTACTTCTGGACCTCATGGAAGCGCATGGAATAGATGTTTGCCAGCGGGTTTTCCTGACCTTCCACCACACCTTGCTGCAGGCCGTTGTAGACCTCGGTGAAGGCCATGGCAGTTGGGTTGGCACCATAGGCGCGATAGGTCGCAAGGGTGGTCGGAGCCTGCAGCACGCGCATCTTGATGTTCTTCAGATCCGCAGGCTGAGTAATGGGCCGGATGTTGTTTGTCATCTGGCGGAAGCCGGCGCCCCAATAGTTGATGCCTTTCAGATTGCTCTTTTCGAGAAGGCCCAGCAGTTCTTCGCCGACGTCGCCGTCGAGCACGCGCTTCATGGACTCGGTATCGGTCATGAGGAAGGGCAGATCGAGCAGATACATGCGGGGCTCGAAATTGGCCAGGTTGCCCGTGGGCGGGATCGCAATATGGACCAGGCCCATCTGCGTCTGCTCGATGATCTCTACATCACCGCCCAATTGTGCCGCAGGACGCACGTTGATCTGAATACGGCCGTTGGAATTGCGTTCTACCTCTTCCTTGAATTTCACGGCTGCTTTCGCGTTCGGCGTGCTTTCCACCAGGACGTGGGCGAATGTGAAGTTGAAATCAGCAGCGTGTGCGGCGCCGCCGAACATCATGGCCATGACGGACGCCATGGCGACTTTCTTCCAGTGTTTGCAGGACATGTCTACTCCTTTATCAATGATGGTTATTGGTGCCGGCTCAAACGCCCAGCCCCGGTACTGCGCCCAAAAGATCCGGGCCTTTACCCAGACAGCGCTCGAATGCCTGCCCCATGGCAAGCAGCCGGTATTCTTCCAATGGCGGGGCCATGAGCTGCAGGCCTACGGGCAGGCCGCGCTTATCCAGCCCGATGGGTAGTGTGAGCGCACACCAGCCGAACAGGTTGGCAATAACGGTGTTACGCAGCGCCAGCATGTTCGCCTTGCCGTAGGCCGCGATGTCTTCGATTTCGCTCAGCAGCGGCGGGGGAATGGGGATGGTCGGGGTGACCAGTACGTCCACGTTTGCGAAGGCGCTCAGGCCGCGCAATCCGCATTGCTCCAGCACGGCTTTCCTACGCAGATACTCCACCGAAGAGACTTGTTCTGCGCCTTCCACACGGAGGCGCACGACCGGATCCAGGCGTGCAATCTTCTCCGGGAAGTGCATCTGCATGTAGTGGCTTAGCTCCGGGGCCGCCAGACCGCCCGCCCGGAAAATCTCGTAAGCCTCGTCACACGCCGGCAGCTCGACCCGTTGAAGCCCGCTCGCGTGGCTGGCGAGACGAGAGATAGCGTCGTCAACTAGCGTGCTGATGGAGGCGTCGATGTCCTCCCAGAAAAAGTTCGTGGGTACACCGATACGCAAGGCGGAAAGGTCGGCGTAGGGCACTTCCGCGTCATCGCCGTATCCCAGCGAACCTTCAATGGCGGAGAACGAGTACGCCAGATCCTCGACCGTACGAGCCAGTATGCCCGGAGTATCGAGTGACGAAGAGAGCGGAACAATCTGTTCTGCTGGCCAGCGGCCCGCCGTAGTTTTCAACCCGGCCTGACCAGTGAACGAAGCCGGGACGCGCACCGATCCTGCCGTGTCGGTGCCTAGGGCCAGCACAGCGGTACCTTGGGCCAGGGACACGCCGGCGCCTGAGCTAGAGCCTCCCGGTACGCGGTGACCGTCGCGGGACCATGGGTTGCGCGGTGTGCCCCAGTGAGCGTTGACGCCCAGGCCGCCGAAGGCGAACTCAACCGTGTGGGTCTTGCCGGTGATCACGCCCAGCTGCTGGGTGATCGTCTGCACCACCGGTCCCGAATGGGAGTAAGCC
>JAJUGH010000197.1 GCA_029268265.1 Alcaligenaceae bacterium
CGTCCACGTGCTCATGTGAAGGCTGGTGCGAGAGCGTGAATACTTTGCGTTGCCCGCTGCGCACCGTGAACTCGGCGTGGCTGTGATGGTCCTGCGGGACGATCGGAGTGGTCGTGCGCAAAACTAGCATGTCGGGGCCTGCGACCGCCGTGTGGCAATCTTCGCCGTGGCGCTCCAGCCAGGGCACCACTCGGCCGTAGCCAAACCGCATGGTCAGTTCCATTTCGAAGTCCACATACCCCTCGAGCCCCACCACCATGCGCGCCACACTCGAGTGAGCCGGAGTGATCGGCATGAAGTCGATCAATTTGGCGACACCGGTATCCGTTTCGAAGACCGTCTCAAGAATCAGTGTGCCCTCAACATACGAGCGGGTCGCCTTGCGTATGGGCTTCGCCGGCGTAATGCTCCAGCGACCGTTGTCAGACGTACCCAGCAGAGCGGCAAAGCAGGCCGATGAATCGAATCGTGGAAAGCACAACCAGTCTATGGATCCCTCACGGGAAACGAGTGCCGCCGTTCGGCAGTTTCCAATCAGTGCGTAGTCCTCTATGCGTGCTGCCACGGCTGCCCTTCCTTTTTGATTAAAATCATCATGTCGTTCATGTTATTCCGTACCATGGATGATCTCGCTGCACCGATGCCGTCGTTTGGCCGCACCGCGGTGGCACGCTTTTCCAATTCACTAGGGGCAACAATGAAAACGATCCTTCTTCCTGTTGATGGTTCCGAAAACTCGACCCGCGCAGTACAACGCGCAATCGACATTTACAAGGAATCCGGCGAAAGCAAGCTGCTGCTGGTCACGGCTTACCCTCCCATCGCATCGGGCAACGTGAAGCGCTTCTTCTCCGCCGGCGACATCCAGGCGTTCTACATGGAAGAAGGCCAGAAAGCCCTTGCACCCGCAAAGGCGCTGCTTGACGCCGCAGGCGTGCCCTATGAAGAGGAAGTCCTGGTCGGCCCGGTCGCGCAAACCATCGCCGAATGTGCCAAGAAGAAAAACGTCGACACCGTCATCATGGGTACGCGCGGTCTGGGTACCGTGTCCGGTATGGTGCTGGGATCGGTCACCACGAAGGTACTGAGCCTGGTCGACGTGCCTGTGCTGTTGGTCAAATAGCGGCCTTTTCTGCATCGCGGCCGTCGCAGCAAGGGTTATGCCACGGCCCGTGCCGCCCCAGCAGGTCAACCGCCTGGGTGGGGCCCCAACTCCCCTTCTCGTATTGCACCACCTTGTGGTGGTCCTCCAGCACGCGGTCCAGCACCGTCCAGGCCGCCTCCACTGCCGCCTGGCTCGCGAAAAGCGAACGGTCGCCCGCTAGAGCGTCTCCCAGCAGCCGCTCGTACGGCGAGTCGGAATCCGCCGCTTCATTCAGCATCAGCAGCTCTTCCTGGTCTCCCACGTACTGTTTCCCCGGGCGCTTGACCCTGGCAGCCAGCGCCACTTCGGCCTGCGGCGAGAGTCGGAACCGGATGTAGTTGGGGCGCTCGCCTGCCACGAATGAGTCCTCAAAGAGCTTCTGGGGAGGCGCCTTGAACTGCACCAGCACTTCTGCCGCAGTGGTGGCCATGCACTTCCCCGACCGCAGGAACCATGGCACCCCTTCCCATCGCCACGAATCCACATGCAGCCGCAAGGCGCAGTAGGTTTCAACGTCGGAGCGTGGATTGACCTGCGCCTCCTTGCGATAACCCTTGTACTGGCCACGGACCAGGTCGTCCGGTTCCAGCTGCCGCATCGCGCGGAATATCTTGGTCTTTTCGGTCTGCACGGCCTCATACGCCCGGTAAGCAGGTGGTTCCATGGCCAGCAGGCCCACTACCTGGAAGAGATGGTTTTGGATGACGTCGCGCAGGCATCCCGCGCTCTCATAGAAGGCGCCCCGCCCTTCCACTCCAAAGGATTCTGCGAGCGTGATCTGTACACTATCGATGTAATTGCGGTTCCAGATCGGCTCCAGAAAGGAGTTGGCAAACCGGAAGTACAGGATGTTCATGATCGCTTCCTTGCCCAGGAAGTGATCGATACGGTAGATGGATTCTTCGGGGAAGACTGCGCATGCAATCCGATTGAGATGTTGTGCCGAAGTCAGATCGCGGCCGAAAGGCTTCTCCAGGATCACGCTGCCGCCTTCTGCCATGCCCGCCGCCGCTAGCCCGGTGATCACCGTGGCGAACAACGAAGGCGGAATGGCAAGATAGTGGACGGGGCGGCGCGCGTCACCCAGAGCCTGCTTCAGATGCCGGAACACTTCCGGGTCGTTGTAGTCTCCGCTGACGTAGGTGACGCGATCCAGCAAGGTTTGCATGGCAGCCGGGTCTTCCGGCTTGCCGGCTTCCTTGATGCTCTGACGTATACGGCTGTGCAGCTGTCTTTTCGTGAGTTTCGACGAAGCCACGCCCACCACCGGTGTAAGCAGCACGCCTCGCCGGGCCATGCCATACAGCGCCGGAAATATCTTCTTGTGGGCCAGGTCCCCGGTCATGCCGAAGAGGACCAGCGCGTCGGCCGGCTCACCCTTGTTGCGCGCAAAACTCATGACTTGTCACCCTGCACTTTCGGACCTTCCAGATGCCCGCCAAACTGGTGTCGCATGGCCGAAAGCGTCTTCATCGCGAAGTCGGCGCGATGCCGGGACTCAAAGCGACCGAACAGCGAGGCGGCCAGCACCGGCACCGGTACGGCAAGATCAATGGCGGCGCCCATGGCCCAACGGCCTTCTCCGGAATCGCTGACCACACCGGCATAATGGTCGAGATCCGGGTCCTGCTGAAACGCCTGTGCCGTGAGATCCAGCAACCATGATCCAATCACGCTTCCGCGCCGCCATAGTTCGGCGATTTCAGGAAGGTCGAAGTCGTATCCGTAGACGTCGTCTTCGGCGGTACTGCCGTCGGCGACGGCTGAAGCCAGTGCCGGCTTCGCCTTGTGCATCAGATTGAAGCCCTCGGCATACGCAGACATGATTCCGTATTCGATCGCGTTATGTACCATCTTCACGAAGTGTCCTGCTCCGGCAGGCCCGCAATGCAGGTATCCCTGCTCCGCCGTCCCGCCTAGCTGACGGCCCGGCGTGGGCGGCGCGGCCGACGCACCGGGGGCCAGTGCAAGCAGCAGTGGTTCGATGCGCCGGAACCCTGCTTCGGAACCGCCGACCATGAGACAGTAGCCGCGCTCCAGACCCCGAACGCCGCCACTGGTTCCGACATCCATGTATTCGATTCCCGCTTCCGCCAGCCGTGCTGCGCGAGGCCGATCATTACGCCAACTCGAGTTGCCGCCGTCGATCACCACATCACCTGCGGCGAGCATGGGGGTCAGATCGGCCAGCACGGCATCGACTACGCCGGCCGGCAACATGAGCCACAGCACCCGTGGGGCCGGGAGAGATTCCACGAGTTCTGTCAGCGTGGCGCAGGCGCGAGCTCCCTGTTGGGCGACCCGTTCGCGTGCCTGAAGGTCGATGTCGTATACCGTGCAGTGATGGCCCCTGGCGATGAGACGCTGCACCATATTGCCGCCCATGCGGCCCAGTCCAATCATTCCGACCTGCATCAGCTCACCTTGCCGTCGGTCGGAGAGTTCTTGATGAGCCGATCGATCAGATCCACCGGTACAGGGAACACCAGGGTGGACGATTTATCGCCCGCGACTTGGGTGAGCGTCTGGAGATAGCGAAGCTGCAGCGCGGCCGGTTGGACGGACAGCACTTCGGCCGCTTCGGCCAGGGCCTGTGCCGCCTGGCGTTCGCCCTCGGCGTGAATCACCTTGGCGCGACGTTCCCGCTCCGCTTCCGCCTGCCGCGCAATGGCGCGCACCATATTTTCGTTCAGGTCGATGTGTTTGATTTCGACGTTGGTCACCTTCACGCCCCAGCCATCGGTCTGAGCGTCGAGAATCTTTTGAATGTCGAGATTGAGCTTTTCCCGCTCGGAAAGCATTTCGTCCAGATCGTGTTTGCCCAAGACCGCACGCAGCGTGGTCTGAGCCAATTGACTGGTGGCTTCCAGATAGCGTTCGACCTGGATGATCGCTTTTTCGGGTTCGACCACGCGGAAATAGAGGACCGCGTTCACCTTCACCGAAACGTTATCTCGTGAAATGACATCCTGGGTGGGGACGTCCATCGTGACCGTACGGAGGTCCACACGCACGATTTGCTGAAGAATGGGGATCACGAAGATGAGCCCAGGGCCCCTTACGCTCGTGAACCGCCCCAGAGTAAACACCACAGCACGTTGATATTCGCGCAGGATGCGCAGTGCGTTGGCCACAATGATGATGGCCACCACCAACAGCACCGTCAGACCAATGTTGAAATCGTAGAACATGCCTTCTCCTGTTGTACCGCCGGCCGACGATCAAGCCGACGCGGTGGGTGTGATCCCCTCTTCACCGGGCGAGACCCGGCTCACGCGCAACTTCAGGTCCTGGACAGCCGTGATGCGCACGCGATCACCGATTTGCAGGGACTCGTCGCACACCACCAGCCAGTTTTCGCCGCGTATTTCGGCATAAACCATGCCGTCTTCGATGCCGACGACCCTCCCGTAGTCGCCGACCATTGATTCATAGCCGCTCACCACCTTGCTGCGGCGGCTGCGTAGGGCCACCGTGCCGGCGCCCACGATGATCAGCGCGCTGGCAAGGGCCAGCGAAAGCAGGAACGGAATCGAAAGTTCGTAGTAGTTGGGCACGTTTGGTCCTGTCATGAAGAGCCCGCCCAGGACGAATGCAAGCAGGCCGCCCACGCCTAGCGCCCCGAACGATGGCAAAAACACCTCGCCGACCATGAGCAGCAGTCCGACAACGAGC
>JAJUGH010000198.1 GCA_029268265.1 Alcaligenaceae bacterium
TCACACGCGTGTTGCCTGAAGGCAAGACCATGTGCTCGCTGTGCTCACGGCTGCGCCGCGGAATCTTGTATCGGGTCGCAGGCGAACTGGGTGCAACCAAGATTGCGCTCGGACACCATCGCGACGACATCCTGGGAACGTTCTTCCTGAACCTCTTTTACGGCGGTCGCATGAAGGCCATGCCGCCGAAGCTGCAATCGGACGACGGCAAGAACGTCGTGATCCGGCCGCTCGCCTATGTGGCCGAGAAAGACCTGATCGCCTATGCCGAACTCAAACAGTTTCCCATCATTCCGTGCAATCTTTGCGGCTCGCAGGAGAACCTCAAGCGCAAGGAAGTAAGCCGCATGGTGGCGGAGTGGGACAAGCATTATCCCGGCCGCTCCTGGAACGTGTTCGGCGCGCTGACACGCGTCGTCCCGAGCCACCTGATGGATCGGGAACTGTTTGACTTCGTGAGCCTGAAGGCAGATGGCCGTGCCGATGCGGGCGGAGACATCGCCTTCGATACCGAGACGCTGGAGACGCCGGCTTCCCCGTGGCTCGAGGAAGACGAGACCGAAGTGCGCCGGCCGAGAGTCGTACCCGGGAAGTAGCAGGTGGCTGCGCCGACGCGCGGGCGTGATCCCGTGGGCTCTGCCGCCCACGGCGGCGCCCTGCTCCTTCAGGGCTGTGCGCCCATACCTTCCCAGCGGGTTACCGGAACTTGAATATCGAGCAGGTCGAGCACGCGCGAGACACTGTGGTCGACCATTTCCCGAATACTCTGCGGGTGCAGATAGAACGCCGGCAAGGGCGGGAAAATCACCCCTCCCATTTCCGTGACGGCCGTCATATTGCGCAAGTGCGCCAGATTCAGTGGCGTCTCGCGCAGCATGAGTACCAGCCGCCGCCGTTCCTTCAGGGTGACGTCTGCCGCACGCGTGATGAGGTTGTCGGAAAACCCGTGAGCAACCGCCGCCAGCGTGCGCACTGAGCAAGGCGCAACCACCATCCCCGCCGTCGTGAAACTGCCGCTCGCCAAGGTGGCACCGACATCACGAAAATTGTGGACTTCGTCTGCCAGGCCCTGGAAGTCACGCCGGCTCATGCCAAGCTCATGCTTGATGGTGAGCACGCCGGGTGGCGAGATCACCAGGTGGGTCTCAATGCCCCCGGCCTCGCGCACAAGCTCGAGCAGGCGCTGGGCGTAGACGGCGCCCGTTGCGCCGGTTACACCGACGACGAGGCGCCGCTTCTCGCTCATTCGTTTGCGCCGGCTTCTTTCAGTGCCGCTTGCAATTCGCCGCTGGCCAGCATTTCGCCGATGATGTCGGAGCCGCCGATGAATTCGCCCTTGATGTACAGCTGAGGAATCGTGGGCCAGTTCGAGAATTCCTTGATGCCCTGGCGGACCTCTTCGTCATCCAGGACGTTCACGGTGACGAGCTTGCTCGCGCCGGCTTCACGCAGCGCTTGAATGGCGCGACCGGAGAAGCCGCACTGAGGGACCTGGGCAGACCCCTTCATGAACAGCACGACCGGGTGGTTGGTAACGGTTTCACGGATGAAATCTTGGACTTCGCTCATGGTGGATGGAACTTCCAATCAAATAGGTTTACAAATGACCGCCGCTGACGCGTAGTATGCCAGCCAAATCAGGCAAGCTGCGAACCTGGCGGAAGCCTGCCTGTTGCAGGAGCTCGCACACGGCCGGGGCCTGATCCCAACCGTGTTCGAAGTAAAGGGCGCCGCCATCATGCAGGTGGGCCGACGCGCCGGAAACGATGTGTCGGTATGCCGCCAAGCCGTCGTCTCCGTCGGTAAGCGCGATGGCCGGCTCGAACCTCAGATCACCCTGCGCCAGATGCGGGTCAATCTTGGGAATATAAGGCGGATTCGACACGATTACGTCAAAGACCTTGCCCGGCGGCAGGGCTTGGTACCAACTACCTTGGGCAAACTGCACGGCGGCCCCGAGCCGCCTGGCATTGCCCTGAGCCACTTTCAACGCCGCGAGACTGACATCGGTGGCCACGACCTGCGCATCGGGATTCGCCAAGGCAATGGACACTGCGATGGCCCCGGAACCGGTGCCGAGGTCCAGGACCGCGGGCGATGGTATGTCTCGTATGAGTTGGACCGCCGTTTCAACCAGGAGTTCGGTTTCGGGGCGTGGTATCAGTACCGACGGTGAGACATCGAAGCGGTGCCCCATGAATTCACGATACCCCAGCAGGTACGCCATGGGCTCGCCCGCCAGCCGTCTGGATTCCAGTTGAACATAGGCTTGCTGGGCTTCCGGCGAGATGGGTTTGTCGTCGTGCGCGATGAGCCAGGACCGGGGTACCTGCAATACATGCTGCCATAGCATCCGGCTTTCGAATCTCGGAAGCCGACTGCCTGGCATCAGCTCACGGAGTGTGGCCATGTATCAGTCGTGACCCAGCGCAGCCAGCTGCTCTGCCTGGTGTTCCGCGCGCAAAGCGGAGATCAGTTCCTCGAGATCGCCTTCCATGATCTGGTTCAGCTTGTACAGCGTGAGGTTGATGCGATGGTCCGTTACTCGGCCCTGCGGATAGTTGTAGGTACGTATCCGCTCCGAGCGGTCTCCGGAACCTACCAGGCTCTTGCGCTGCGCGGCTTCCTTGGCTTGCGCTTCCTGTTGCTGTTTGTCCTTCAACCGTGCCGCCAGCACCTGCATGGCCTTGTCGCGGTTGCGGTGCTGGGAACGATCATCCTGGCACTCCACCACCATTCCCGTCGGCAAGTGGGTGATACGCACGGCGGAATCCGTCTTGTTGACGTGCTGCCCCCCTGCCCCACTGGCACGAAAGGTATCGATGCGCAGGTCGGCCGGATTGATGTTGATTTCCGACTGCGCGTCGGCTTCAGGTAACACCGCCACTGTACAGGCCGAGGTATGGATGCGGCCCTGAGCCTCGGTCTCGGGCACACGTTGCACTCGGTGCGCCCCGGATTCGAACTTCAGCTCGCCGTAAACGCCCGTGCCCTCCAGCCGAGCAATCACTTCCTTGTAACCGCCGAGCTCAGACTCGCTTTCTGACATGATCTCCACCCGCCATCCGCGGCCTTCCGCGAAACGCGTGTACATGCGCAGAAGGTCGCCCGCGAAAAGCGCGCTCTCGTCACCACCCGTGCCGGCGCGTATTTCCAGGAAGACGCTGCGATCGTCGTCGGGGTCGCGCGGAAGAAGAAGGATCTGCAGCTCGCCTTCCAGGCTTTCGATACGGGTGCGCCCCGTTTCGATTTCCTCTTCGGCCATTTCGCGCATGTCGGGATCGGCAAGCATCTCCTGGGCGGCCTCAACATCGCCCTCGGCAGCCCGGTAGGCGTTGAAGGCTTCGACCACCGGCTCGATCTCGGAGCGCTCTCGCGATAGTTTGCGATAGCGGTCCATATCACCGGCGATGTCCGGCTCTGCCAGCAAGGCGTCGATCTCGATCAGGCGGTGCGCCAGCTGCTCGAGCCGGCTGCGCATTGAATTTTTCATGAAGGGAAAGGGAGCTAACGGCGCTTTTCGGCAGCCGGCATCAGGCGGGGCAGCAGGGAAAGAAGCTGTGCGCGATCTTCAGGTTCGCTCTGATTGAGGGCCGCCATGGGGCCATGTAGGTATTTTTGCGTCAGGCCATGGGCCATGATCTCGAGAACCTTGGCGGGGTCTTCACCCCTGGCCAGGAGACGGCGGGCTTTTTCAAGCTCTTGCTGACGAACGCTTTCAGCCGAGCGCTGCAGCTCGATGATGGTGGGAACGGCCTCGCGGCTCTGGAGCCAGTGCATGAAATTCTGCACCCGCGTCTCGATAATGGCCTCGGCCTGCACCACCGCGGCTTTACGGGCGTCGGCACCGCTCTGGACCAGGCGGCCCAGGTCATCAACCGTATACAGGTAGACGTCGGCCAGCCGGCCGACTTCGTGCTCGATATCGCGCGGAACGGCCAGGTCGACCATCACCATGGGGCGATGCCGGCGCGAGCGCGTGGCGCGTTCCACCATACCGAGTCCCAATATGGGCAAGGAACTGGCTGTACAGGACACGATCACGTCGAAGTCGGCGATGCGGTCCGGCAGCTCAGACAGCTTCATGCTGCGCGCATTGAACCGATTCGCCAGGATATCGGCACGCTCCACCGTGCGATTGGCCACCATCATGCTGCGGGGTCGCACCGCAGCGAAGTGAGTCGCACAGAGTTCAATCATTTCGCCCGCGCCGATGAACAGCGTGTTGCACTGGGAAAGATCCCCGAACACGCGCTCCGCCAGCTTCACCGCCGCGGCCGCCATGGATACCGAGTGCGCCCCGATGGCCGTCGTACTGCGTACTTCCTTGGCGACGGAAAACGTGCGCTGGAACAGTTGATGCAGCAACGTACCCAGGGAGCCGGCGGCTTCCGCAGCGCGCACGGCTTCCTTCATCTGGCCAAGAATCTGCGGTTCGCCCAACACCATGGAATCCAGGCCGCTCGCCACGCGGAAGGCATGCCGGACGGCCTCGTTGCTTTGGTATTGATACAGATGCGGCTGCAAGGAGCCACGCTCCAGCCGGTTGAAGTCAGCTAGCCATTCGGGCAGGTGCAGCGATACCGACGGATCGGCCGCACAGTAGATCTCTGTACGATTACAGGTGGAAAGAATGGCTGCTTCGCGCACCGACTTGCCGAATGTGCTGCGCAACCCATCAAGCGCAGGCTTGACGACGTCTAGCGGGAAGGACACGCGTTCACGCACCGAAACCGGAGCGGACGTGTGGTTCAAGCCAAACGTGAGAACATCGACAGACATGTGGGTGGCGGTACGCGA
>JAJUGH010000199.1 GCA_029268265.1 Alcaligenaceae bacterium
CGTCACGCGCGCTGATGAACCACGGCTGCTTGTCGCCTTTCTCACCGGTCCATTCGTACCAGCCATCCGCAGGGATGACAACGCGCTTAGTGAGCAGCGGCTTCCAGAAGGGCGATCCCTTCAGCACCGTGTCGAGCCGCGCGTTGCTCGCTGGGCCACGCTTGTACCAGGGCGGCTTGTATCCCCAAAAGAGCCGGTCGGCCTGTTCAGCACCATCCCCGAGACGGTGCATCGCTATTGGCCGGGTGCCGGGCGGCACGTTGTATTTCAAGCCGTCGGCCACATCGAGCGCCGTGCGCGGATTCCAGCGCAGATGCTCCTCGTATTCCCTCAAGCCACGAGCCTGCCGAATTCTGCCGCACATATCAGTCTTTCCAACGGATATACCAGCCCTGATAGTAGCGTCGGCCATCGATCTCCTCAAAGCCCGAGACAATCATGCCGTGATCGCTCGACATGGTGAGGATCTGCGGGTCGCATAGTGGCGGTATGGGGTGAAGCTGATCGGCCTCGGTTCGGTGAACAATGAGTCGGTTCACCTGGCGATTTAGCGTGGCGCTGTTGGCAGACTGGAAGTACACCGGCCCTGGAACAGGGGCAGGCCAGTCCCTTCTGTCCAGTTGCTGGCCTAAGCGGTGCGTACGTGTGACGGTGCAGTGCGGCATGATAAAACTGTATGAATGAACAGTAGTTGTAGCATGCCGGTAGGTGAGCGCTCAATCTGATCTGGTGAGCACCCACAGTGCGACGGCCAGGACAATGCCAGCCGCGACGAACAGTCCGGGTAGTACGTGAAGGGGCATGTGGAGTGTATGGGGGAAGCGTGGCGCCATGCCAAGCTGCAGGAACTGACAGGCACAAAAAAGCCCGCTCGAGGCGGGCGTGAGTCAGTCCAGTTTAGCGGCGATCTCGGTTGCTGATTGCCGATAGTAAATCATCAAGCTACGGGGGTCGCGGTGGCCGACCATCTTCGCCAGCTCCAAGATGTCGAGCTTCTTTGATAGGCGAGTCAGTGCAGTCGCCCGTGCATCGTGGAACGTCGGCCCCACAATGCCGGCCAGGTCCCGGCCTTGACGATAGTAGTTGTCGAGCAGGGCCGAGCTCAGCGTAAACACGCGCTCCGGGTCCAGGCCCTTCATATGCTCGATGAGCGCGACGGCCTTCTTGGACAGTGGCACGTCTCGAGCATCCCCGTTCTTGGTCTTGGGTAAGCGCACAAGTCGCTTCTCCAGCATTACATCGGGCCAGCGCATGCCGATGATCTCCCCGGCGCGCATTGCCGTCTCCAGTGACAGCAGGAGGGCGACGGCGGCTTCCTGCCTTTTAGTTTGTGGCGTCCCGCCGGTGTACCCGAGCGCCTGGACAATGAGTTCCGCCTGTCCGTCTTCAAACACAGTCTCCCGCGGAGGCGATGCGGAAGGCTTCGTTACGTCTGGCCATGGGTCGTGATCCACGTAGCCCCATTCGCCTTTCTTCGCCTGCTTCCAAACGGCTCGAAGCGATCCAATTTCACGCAATACGGACGCCGGCTTCACGCACTTTAATCGCCGGTCACGCCAAGCTGCGAGATCCGCCGGGCCTATATCCTGCATGACCATCTCGGCGATCTCATCGCGCTGCATAACCCGTAGCCGCAGGATTTCTTTGTCTCCGCTCGACTTGGTAGGACTTACGTCCTGGATGTACTTGTCCAGCACTTCGGCGAGCGTCCACCGAATGACCTGGCCGGCGCGCATCGACGCGATCTCCGATTCTCGCTTTCCCGCCCATTCTTGCGCTTCACGCTTCGTCGGAAACGTGGCGCTCTCGCGGATTCCTTTCTTGAATATCTCGGCACGCCAACCGTTGGCGTACTTGCGGAACGAGGCCATTTTGCGTGATCCCTTGCGTGAATTTTGCGTGACAGGTTAGCAAAATATGCAGGAATCGGTATGGGGAAGTTGAATCATGGGTGCCTGCGGGCACCGCCTACGCCCTATGAAAGTTGGCGTATGTTTGCGTAGATTGGTGCCTGCTGGCGATGTGAGGTGGTGCCCCCCCCGTGAGTCGAACACGGCACCAACGGATTATGAGTCCGCTGCTCTAACCAGGCATGAGCTAGAGGGGCCTCGCGGGCCCGATAGGGCTCGCGACAAGTCCGCAATTATTGCACAAAGCGCTTTCCATTGACTACCTGGCTGATTTTGTTAGTACTATCGCCAAAATAATGGGAGGAGGCCGCATGGTGGGGATGGGAGGAGCTCGTCGGGCGCGCATACAAGGCGCGTCAAAAGGACTGGGGGCCGTGCTGCTGGCCTTTGGCTTGGCCGCCAATGCGACAGGGCTGGCCGCCACATCGGAAAGTAGCACATCGGACACAAGCCCACCCCGAATAGCCGAGTTTCTCCCGCAAGGTACAGCCACGGGCGTCGAAGCGGTACAGCTGCGGTTTGAATCGGGGGTGGTCCCGTTTGGTGACCCCGACATCGCCGCACCGCTACACCTAGCATGTGAAGGCCCGGTGCCTGCCGGCCAGGGCCGGTGGCTCGATGAGCAGCGATGGACATATGTGTTCGAGAGCGTGGTGCCGGCCGGCGTCCATTGCCGCGCGGACCCCAATCCGGATTTCCGCAGCCGTGAGGGAGCCGCTATCTCCTCCGATGTGCACTTCGAATTCAATACCGGGGCGCCGACGCTCGAGCTATCGCGCCCGTATCCGGGATGGGATATTGATGAGGAGCAGGTGTTCATCCTGCGTTTCGATGGTCCGGTGGATGCAGCAGTGGTGGCGGAACACAGCCACTGCGCAGTTCAAGGAATCGGCGAACGTATTCCAGTTAAAGCGCTTTCTGCCGATCTGCTCCCTGAACTGCTTGAAGCGGCCTATATTTCTGAAGCCGAAGATCCGGCGCGCATGGCGTTGCTGCAATGTGCCCGGTCGCTTCCCCCTGAATCGGACGTCCGTCTCAATATTGGTCCAGGTATTCAGGCCGAGGGTCAGGCGTCGCGGGTTCCGGCGTCTCAACGCGCCGAGGTTCTGAAATACCAGGTGCGCTCGCCCTTTATGGCCAAGCTGACGTGCACGCGAGAACGGGCGGGGCGGCCCTGCCTGCCCATCACGCCGATCACCGTCACATTTTCGGCGCCGGTGGAGCGATCGGCACTTGATGGCATCGCTCTCACGTCCGGCGAAACCCGCTTTGAGGCGACGCCTGCGTCTGAAGAGGATTCTTTTGTTTACGGCGTAACGTTCCCAGGGCCGTTCCCTTCTGCAAGCAAGTTGATGCTTACGCTGCCGGAGGGGTTGCAGGATGACGCCGGCCGGACGCTCGCCAACGCAGACCGCTATCCCATGGAGATCCAGGTCGGCGACTATCCGCCGCTAGCGAAGTTCGCTTCCGGGACGTTTGGGGTGATCGAGCGCTTCGCTCATGGGCGTCCGTCCGCTGAACACCCGGTAGGGGCAGCCGTTCCAGTCACCCTGCGTCATCTGGGCAGCGATGCCAACCTGAAGGGCATTGTGAAGACGCCCGGCGAGGTAACGAGCCTTCACTCTATAGATGACGGCGAAGTATGGCGGTGGTACCAGACACTCCGACTCATGGAAAACCGGCAATGGACGCGGGCGCAGATTCAACGAATCGCCACGGGCCAACAGCCGGGTTCGCCGGGCCGTGACAAGACCTGGATCGATACGCGCTCTGTATCACTATTGTCGGATCAGGAGTCGGTACGCCGGTTGATTTTGCCGGACGTGGAGGAAGACGGGCGGTCGCTGGAAGTTGTCGGCATACCTGTGAAGGAACCGGGCTTCCACGTGCTGGAGCTGGAATCGCCGAGCCTGGGAGCATCGTTGCTGGAAGCGCCCGGTCCTATGTATGTCCGAACAGCGGTGCTGCTCACCAACCTTTCGCTGCATGCCAAGATAGGACGGGATGATCTGATGGTGTGGGCCACCACGCTCGCCGACGCCCGCCCCGTCGAGGCGGCTGAAATCACCGTGCTGGACTGCAATGGGCGCACGGTGGCGCGCGGTCGTTCTGATGCGCAAGGCGTGTGGCATCACCGTTCTGCGCTTGATGCACCGGATTATTGCTCTGACACCGGCATGTCGGGGCTGTTCATATCGGCGCGAATCGGCGCCGACCACCCGCAGGCCCATGGCGCAGCCGACTATACCTTCGTGCTCTCTGACTGGGATTCCGGCATTGAGAGCTGGCGGTTCAACGTTCCCACCGCAACGGGCAGGGAGCCCGATGTTGTCGCCCATACCGTGTTTGACCGGGCCCTGTTCCGCGCCGGCGAAACCGTATCGATGAAGCATTACTTCCGGACGTCAGACCGCGATGGATTGCATGTGCCGCGAACGGGAAGACCGGACCGCGTCGTGATTCAGCGTCAGGGATCATCACAGCAGTACGAGATGGCCCTCGAATGGGAAGAGACGCCCGGCGGAGGCCTGGTCGCGCTCAATGAGTTTGCTTTGCCGGAGTCGGCGTATCTGGGCACTTATTCAGTGCGCCTGACGGATCGCGATCATGGCTGGTATGGCGATCAAGAATTTCGGGTCGAGGAATTCCGTCTGCCGGTGATGACTGGACAGATATCTGTCAGTGATATCCAGCAAGGCGTGCTGGTGGCGCCAGAAGCCATGGACGTCGATGTGCAGCTTTCGTGGATGACTGGGGGGCCTGCCGCAGGCCAGAAGGTGGCGCTGAGCGCGGTGGCTACCGAACGACCGCCGGTGATCGAGGGACATGATGCCTATAGTTTCCGTGCACCGCCACGAGAGTTGCACACCAGCACTGCGGACCAGGATTC
>JAJUGH010000200.1 GCA_029268265.1 Alcaligenaceae bacterium
CCGCTTGCAAACTGGCATGCTTAATGCGTAAGGTGGTCCACGTGCTCATTCGGCGTGCTGTACGCCCGCGCTTTTTCTAGACAAGGATTCAACGTGACTCAACAAATCACTTCCGCCGGACAACGTTTTCGCCAGGCCCTCAAAGACGAACAGCCCTTGCAAATCATCGGCGCCATTAACGCCAACCATGCATTGCTGGCCAAGCGGGCCGGCTATCGCGCCATCTACCTGTCCGGCGGCGGCGTGGCCGCAGGTTCGCTCGGCCTGCCTGACCTGGGCATCAACACGCTTGACGACGTCCTGACCGATGTACGCCGCATCACCAACGTGTGCGACGTGCCGCTCATCGTGGACATCGACACCGGCTTCGGGCCGTCCGCCTTCAATATTGCGCGAACCATTCAAAGCCTGATCAAGTTCGGCGCCGCCGGCTGCCATATCGAAGACCAGGTGGGCGCCAAGCGCTGTGGCCACCGTCCGGGTAAGGAGATTGTCAGCACGCAGGAAATGGCCGACCGCGTGAAGGCTGCGGCCGATGCCCGCACTGATGACCAGTTCTATCTGATCGCCCGCACCGACGCCATTGCGGTGGAAGGCGTCGACGCCGCCATCGAACGGGCACGCGCCTGCGTGGAAGCCGGGGCGGACGCCATCTTCGCCGAAGCCTCGTACGACCTCGACACCTATAAGCGTTTCAGTGAGTCCATCTCGGTGCCGCTGCTTGCCAATATCACGGAATTCGGCAAGACGCCCCTGTTCAGCGTGTCGGAACTCGGTGAGTCGGGAGTCGGCATGGTACTGTACCCGCTGTCCGCCTTCCGCGCGATGAACCGGGCCGCCGAGATCGTGTACGAAACGATCCGCCGCGACGGCCACCAGCGCAATGTCGTGGACATGATGCAAACGCGCGAAGAACTCTACGACCGCATCGGTTACCACGAATACGAAGCCCGTCTTGATGCCCTGTTCCAGCAGAGCAAGGCAAAATAACGCGCGAACCGACCACTGCAACATGGCAGTCCCCGAATCAATGCGGGAGTCCGCTCCCGCCAACATACTCAGGAGCGAGGCATGACAACGGAAGCCACTACAGAAAACAAACCCAAAGCGAAAAAATCGGTCGCCCTGTCCGGCGTGGTCGCCGGCAATACGGCGCTGTGTACCGTGGGCCGTTCCGGCAACGATCTGCACTATCGCGGGTATGACATCCTGGACATCGCGGATACCTGCGAATTCGAGGAAGTGGCGCACCTTCTGGTCCACGGCAAATTCCCCAACCGCGCCGAACTCAAGGCCTACAAGCAGAAGCTGCGCCGGCTGCGCGGTCTTCCCATGCAGTTGCAGGCCGCGCTCGAAGTCTTGCCGCCCTCCAGCCACCCCATGGACGTGATGCGCACGGCGGTATCGGTACTGGGCTGCCTGCTGCCTGAAAAAGACGACCACAACATTCCGGATGCCCGTGACATCGCCGACCGTCTGATGGCCTGCCTGGGTCCAGCCCTGCTCTACTGGTATCACTACAGCCACAACGGCCGCATGATCGACGTCGAGACCGATGACGACTCCATCGGGGGCAACTTCCTGCGCCTGCTGCACGGCGAGGAACCCTCCGATGAGTGGGTGCGGGCCATGCACACCTCGCTCATTCTCTATGCGGAGCATGAATTCAACGCCTCCACGTTCACCAGCCGCGTCGTGGCCGGTACGGGCTCGGACATGTACTCCGCCATTGCCGGCGCTATCGGCGCGCTGCGCGGCCCCAAGCACGGCGGCGCCAACGAAGTGGCGTTCGAGGTCCAGAAACGCTACGAGACTCCTGACGAAGCCGAGGAAGACATCCGCCGCCGCGTCGAAAACAAGGAAGTGATTATCGGTTTCGGCCACCCCGTCTATACGGTCTCCGATCCGCGCAACAAGGTCATCAAGGATGTGGCGCGCCGGCTCTCGGAAGACGCCGGCAACACCAAGATGTACGACATTGCCGAAAGACTGGAAACGGTGATGTGGGACATCAAGAAGATGTTCCCCAACCTGGACTGGTTCTCCGCGGTTTCCTATCACATGATGGGAGTCCCCACCGCGATGTTCACGCCCCTGTTCGTGATCGCCCGCACCGCCGGCTGGTCAGCACACATCATCGAACAGCGAGTGGACAACAAGATCATCCGCCCCACGGCGAACTACGTCGGTCCGGAAGACCAGAAGTTCGTGCCGCTGGACGAGCGCCAATAAAGTATCGGAAACATGAATACCGCCTATCGCAAGCCTCTGGCCGGTACCGATCTGGATTACTTCGACGCCCGCGAGGCGGTCGAAGCCATCCGGCCCGGTGCCTATGACACCCTTCCCTACACCTCGCGCGTGCACGCCGAGAACCTGGTCCGCCGTTGCGACCCGGACATTCTTACCGAGTCGCTCACACAGCTGATCGAGCGTCGGCGCGACCGCGATTTCCCGTGGTTTCCCGCCCGCGTGGTGTGCCACGACATTCTCGGGCAGACCGCCTTCGTTGACCTGGCCGGCTTGCGTGACGCCATTGCCGCCAAGGGCGGCGATCCGTCGCTCGTGAACCCGGTGGTGCCCACTCAGCTCATCGTGGATCACTCGCTTGCCGTGGAGCATCCCGGCTTCGAAAAGGACGCCTTTGAAAAGAACCGCGCCATCGAGGACCGCCGTAACGACGACCGCTTCCATTTCATCAACTGGACGAAAAAAGCGTTTCGCAACGTTGACGTGATTCCGCCCGGCAACGGCATCATGCATCAGATCAACCTGGAGCGCATGTCGCCGGTGATTCACGCCGTCAACGGCGTGGCTTATCCCGACACCCTGGTCGGGACCGACAGCCACACTCCGCACGTGGATGCATTGGGGGTCATTGCCATCGGCGTCGGCGGTCTGGAAGCCGAAAGCGTGATGCTGGGCCGCGCCTCGTGGATGCGGCTGCCGGACATCGTCGGGGTGGAACTCACCGGCCGCCTCGCGCCCGGCACCACCGCCACCGATCTCGTGCTGGCGCTCACCGAGTTCCTGCGTAACGCCAAGGTGGTGTCGTCCTACCTGGAATTCTTCGGCGAGGGCGCCGCCAGCCTGACCCTGGGCGACCGGGCCACTATCTCCAACATGACGCCCGAGTATGGCGCCACGGCGGCGATGTTCTACATCGACCAGCAGACCATCGACTACCTGCGCCTCACCGGGCGCGACGACAAGCAGGTCGCCCTGGTGGAAACCTATGCGAAGCAGACCGGCCTGTGGGCCGACTCACTCGCCAAGGCAGAATACGAGCGGGTGTTGCGTTTCGACCTTTCCACGGTGGTTCGCAACATCGCCGGTCCGTCGAACCCACATCGCCGCGTGGCGACCTCCGAGCTGGCGGCCAAAGGGATCACGGGCGCAGTAGAAGAAACCCCGGGTCAGATGCCGGACGGCGCAGTGATCATCGCCGCCATCACCAGCTGCACGAACACCAGCAACCCTCGCAATGTGATTGCCGCCGGCCTGCTGGCGCGCAATGCCAACGCGCGAGGCCTGACCCGCAAGCCCTGGGTCAAGACGTCGCTGGCGCCAGGCTCCAAGGCCGTGCAGCTTTATTTGGAAGAAGCCGACCTACTCCCTGAACTCGAGCAGCTGGGCTTCGGTATCGTGGGCTTTGCCTGCACCACCTGCAACGGCATGAGCAGAGCGCTTGATCCGCGCATCCAGCAGGAGATCATCGACCGCGACCTCTACGCTACCGCCGTCCTGTCAGGCAACCGCAATTTCGACGGGCGTATCCACCCCTATGCCAAACAGGCCTTCCTGGCCTCGCCGCCGTTGGTGGTTGCCTACGCCATTGCCGGCACCATACGCTTCGACATCGAAAAAGACGTGCTGGGTCTGGATGCCGAGGGCCGGCCCGTCACGCTGAAGGACATCTGGCCGACCGAGGAAGAGATCGACGAACTCGTGCGTACCAGCGTGAAGCCCGACCACTTCCGCCGCGTGTACGAGCCCATGTTCGCGGCGAGCGTGGAGTCCGGCGAGAGCATCTCCCCGTTGTACGACTGGCGTCCGCAAAGCACGTATATCCGCCGTCCGCCCTACTGGGAAGGCGCATTGGCCGGCGAACGGTCGCTCTCGGGCATGCGTCCCCTGGCGGTACTGGGCGACAACATCACCACCGACCACCTGTCGCCTTCGAATGCCATTCTGGCGGACAGCGCCGCCGGAGAGTACCTGGCGAAAATGGGCCTGCCGGAGGAAGACTTCAACTCCTATGCGACCCACCGGGGCGACCACCTCACGGCGCAGCGTGCCACGTTTGCCAATCCCAAGCTGATCAATGAAATGGCGGTCGTGGATGGCAAGGTCAAGCAGGGCTCGCTGGCCCGGCTCGAGCCGGAAGGCAAGGTGATGCGCATGTGGGAAACGATCGAGACCTACATGGAACGCCGCCAGCCGCTCATCATCATCGCAGGGGCCGACTACGGCCAGGGTTCGTCGCGCGACTGGGCGGCCAAGGGCGTGCGGCTGGCCGGGGTCGAGGCCATCGTCGCAGAAGGCTTCGAGCGCATCCATCGCACCAACCTGGTCGGTATGGGCGTGCTGCCGCTGGAGTTCAAGCCCGGCGTGAATCGCAAGACGCTGCAGCTTGACGGGACCGAAACCTACGATGTGATCGGCGAACGCGAGCCCGGCGCCACACTCACGCTTGTGATTCACCGGCGTAACGGCGAGCGCGTCGAAGTGGGCGTGACCTGTCGGCTGGATACGGCCGAGGAAGTCTCCATCTACGAGGCGGGC
>JAJUGH010000201.1 GCA_029268265.1 Alcaligenaceae bacterium
AATAACGGCGTCCGCGTGCGGGTGCTGACCAACTCGCTGCATGCGACCGACGTTGCCGCGGTCCATGCCGGCTACGCCAAGCGCCGGGCGGATCTGCTTGCCGCCGGCATTACGCTGTACGAGATGCGGCGTGCTGACGACGGCGAGGGTGGCAGCGGCGGCTCGGGCAGCTCGGGTGGCTCGGGAAGCTCAGGTGGCAGTGGAGGTTCCGGCAGTGGTAGCGGTGGCGGCTCAGCACCCTTTGGCAGCTCAGGCTCCAGCCTGCACGCCAAGACCTTTGCCGTAGACGGAAAGCGCATCTTTGTGGGCTCGTTCAACTTCGATCCACGCTCGGCACGCTTCAATACGGAGCTGGGCTTTGTGATCGAGAGCCCTGTCATGGCGCAAGAGATCGAGGCTTCCTTCGAAAAGGACATCCCTGACAGCTCCTACGAAATCAGGCTCGACGAAGATGGATCGGTCTACTGGCTCGAGCGCCGGGATGGCCAGGTTGTTCGCCACGATACCGAGCCCGAAATCGGCGTCTTCAAGCGCGGATTCGTATGGTTTCTTTCCACGCTGCCTATCGAATGGATGCTGTGAAGGGGCCGCCGCCCCTTCTTCCATATCGTCAGGCGGCGCGCTTCTCCGGTGGCGGCGGTTGATGCTTGAGCCGCCGGACGTACTGCGGCAGGAATCGTCGTAACGATCCATCCGGGAAACGGATGTCCACGCGTTCACGGGTGACGGACTCCACCAGGCCCGCGCCGTGACGCCTCACGGCCACGCGGTCGCCGGGGCGAAACGCCGGGCTCTTTGCCTCCCGCGCTTGTGATGCCGCGTTGCCTGTCGCGCCGTTCTCCGCCGTCGCGCCGGCCACAGTGTGGTTCTGGCCGGCGGCCTTCTCGTCCAGCTGATCGACCAGCGCTTCGGCCTCTCGGGCGTGTCGGCAGCTGTCGCAATGGTCGCAGCGTTCCCATTCCGGGCTATCGCCGAAGTAATCGAGCAGCAGCCGCCAGCGACACTGGCCGCTGCGCGCATACGACACCATGGCACCCAGAATCTCGCGGTCGCGCTTCTCGCGTTCCTCGTATTGCCGTACGGCTTCGGCGGCCCGCTTCTGCATCTCCCCATTGCCGATGACCGTGATGTCCTTACCCTTGCGCTTGATCAGGTTTGCGTCCGCCAATAGCTTGAGTGCCACCTGCAGCTTGCGTAGCGGAACATCACTGACGGCTTCGCGCAGTGTCTCGAACTTCATCGGGCTGTCCCCGGCGGCCAGCGCAGCCAGGATCTGCTTCACCATGGCTTCCGAGGGATAACGGTTGATCAGGAAGAACTGTTGAATGCGCTTGTCCTTCTCTTCGTGGATGAGTTCACAGCGCGCCGGCTGACCGTCGCGGCCCGCGCGGCCGGACTCCTGGTAATAGGCGTCCAGGCTGCCGGGAATCTGCGCGTGGACCACCAGTCTCACGTCAGGTTTGTCGATACCCATTCCGAAGGCGTTGGTGGCCACCATGATGCGCACTTCGCCGGACATGAAGGCGTCCTGGTTGGCGCTGCGCGTCTTTTGCGCCAGGCGACCATGGTAGAGCGCAACAGGCAGCTCTTCATCGACCAGCATCTGGTGCAATGCCGTGGCTTCCTTCACCGTGGCGGTGTAGACGATGGCCGAGCCATCGGTCTCGCGCAGCATGCTCAGCAGTGCTTCACGCCGCTCCTCTTCGCCGCTCACTTGGCGCACGGCATAGTGCAGGTTCTCACGGTACACACCGGTCTTGATCACGCATAGCGAAGGTATACCGAGCTGTTCACCGATGTCGTGGATGACTTCGTCCGTCGCGGTGGCCGTCAGCGCCAGCACGGTAGGTGACCCAAGCTCCCGGATCGCAACAGGAATATCCAGAAACGCCGGGCGGAAGTCATGGCCCCACTGCGAAATGCAGTGGGCTTCGTCCACGACAAACAGGCTGACCTTCTGCTTTTTCAGCCAGCTCACGAACTCTTCGTTCGCGAGCTGTTCCGGCGTGGTCATGAAGACGGGGTTCCGGTACTTTGCAGCGTTTTCCATATAGCCGCGCAGCACAGCGGCGGGCGTAGCGCTGTTGAACACGGCGGTCTGCACGCCGTAGTCGGTGAGTTTTTCTTCCTGGTCCTGCATCAACGCGATTAGCGGAGACACCACCACCGTCACACCTGGCTCACATAGTGCCGGCAACTGGTAGCAAAGCGATTTGCCGCTGCCGGTGGGCATGACGGCGAGTGTGTGATGGCCGGCCAGGACACTTTCGATGACTTCTTCCTGGCCCGGGCGCAATTCGGTGATGCCGAATTGCTCATGCAGGATGCGCTGGGCCTTGCGCGAGGTAGAACGATTCATGGTGCAGCGCCGTTGATGGAGAGAATCCACCACGGCAACCGCCATGCCGGGGAAGCCTGCGCGTGCAACGGTTGGCCGGACGTACAATCTTCCAACTTCCCGCATGCTTGAACTTCCTGAGGATCAAATCATGAGCGCCCGGACTCTACGACGTGCCTTCTCTGCCGCTTTGCTCACCATCGCTTCCACCGCCGCCCTCGCAGCCGAATGGCCTGAGAAGAGCGTGCGTGTCATCGTCGCCTATCCGCCGGGAGGCGTGAGCGATTCCGTCACCCGTGCCATTGCAGACCGACTGAGCGAGCGGCTGGGTCACTCCTTCGTGGTGGAAAACAAGGGCGGGGCAGGGGGCACGATCGGCATGAACGAGGTGGCACGAGCGGCGCCGGACGGCCACACCATTGGATTCTCGTCGGTGAGCCCGCTGGCTTTGTCCCCAGCGATCCGCAAGACGCCATACGACCCCGAAAAGGACATCGCGCCAGTGGCGAGCGTCATGGTGTCTCCTGTCTTGCTCCTTGGGACCAAGGCCTTCAGCGGGACGAGCCTTGCCGACATGATCTCGCAGTCGGAGCAGCAGCCCGGTTCCTTGCGGTGGGCCACATCCGGCCCCGGTTCGCTGGGGCATCTGATGCTGGAACAGCTTCAACAAGAGACCAATGTCCAGTTTACCCATGTGCCTTACAAGGGAGCGGGGCAGCAACTCACTGATGCGCTGGGCGGCCAGTTTGAACTGATCTCCACCAATATGAGCCCGGCCCTGAACAACAACGTGCGCGAAGGCGCGTTCACGCCGCTGGCGATCGCGGCGCCCGCGCGCGTCGACGCCATGCCGGATGTGCCGACCTTTAACGAATTAGGCTACCCCGCCGCCAACAAGATGTCGGTGTTCGGTTTCTTTGCGCCGGGCGGTACCCCGGAATCGGTAGTGTCCAAGCTGAATGCGGAGATCAATGAGGTCGTCGGCACTGCCGAAATCCAGAAATTGCTGCGCGACAGCAGCAACATACCGGCTACCGGCACCCCGCAGGAGTTCTCCGACGACATCAGCAAAGAGCTGGCTTCCAACCGGGAACTGGTGAAGAAAGTGCGCCTGGAGTAGTTGGGGGGCGTGATTTCGCTCGCGGCCCCAGTGGTGGCCTGGCGGGCCGGGCATTTGCTTTCCACGCACGGATAACCGTCGCAGCAGGACCCTGCTGCGGCGGCGCGCTCTGATGATGGAGATGCACTATGCCGATCGAACGCACACGCTTCGGGGGAACGGAACGCCGCCCGGGGCGCGAAGAAGAAGATGACGCTCCCGTTTCGCGCAGCGACCTGAGCAAAGGCCCACAGGAGCTGCTCGAGGACCGCAGCGCTCGCGTCAACTGGAGCGTCCTGGTCATCTCTTCGGTCGCCATTCTGGTCTTCTCCGTCTGGGCCATACTTCTGCCGGGCGACGCCCGTGTACGAATGAAGGGCGCGGTGGACTGGATCGCCAGCAGCCTCGGCTGGTATTACGTGCTGACCATGGCGCTGGTCATCGGTTTCGTGATCTGGGTCGCTCTATCGAAGGAAGGCAGCGTCCGGCTCGGCCCCGACCACTCTCGGCCACAGTACAAGTTGGGAACGTGGGTGGCGATGCTCTTCGCTGCCGGTGTCGGGATCGACATGCTGTTCTACTCGGTCACCGGCCCCGTCGTGCAATACCTGTATCCGCCTTCGGGAGTGGGCGGCTCGTACGATGCCAGGCAGGATGCCGTCGTGTGGACCATGTTCCATTACGGGATCGCCGGCTGGTCGATGTATGCCTTGCTGGGCATGGCGATGGGCTATTTCGCCTACCGCTGGGGCATGCCGCTATCGATCCGGGCCGCGCTTTATCCCTTGCTCGGTAAGCGGGTGCGGGGCCCATTGGGCGACGGCATCAGCATCATCGCTCTGGTGGGCACGGTGTTTGGTGTCGCCACGTCGATGGGCATTGGCGTCGTTCTGTTGAGCGTGGGCTTTTCCGTACTCTTCGGGCTTGAACAGGGCCTCTCGCTGCAGATTGCCTTGGTCGTGGGCGCAGTCATCCTTACCATCGGCGCCACCACATCCGGTGTCGACCGCGGCATACGGTGGATATCCGAGCTCAATCTCTGGAGCGCGGTGGCCATGATGGTCTATATCCTGATATTCGGGCAGACCTCCTTCCTGCTGAACGCGCTGGTGGAGAATATCGGCCGCTTCGTGCTCACGCTCCCGGCCCGCATGCTGCAGACGTTTGTCTACGAGCCCGGTGGCGCGGAATGGATGGGCGGCTGGACGCTATTCTTCTGGGCGTTCTGGCTGGCATGGGGCCCGTTCGTGGGCGTCTTTCTCGCGCGGATCTCCCGCGGGCGCACGCTGCGCGAATTCGTGGTCGCCGCCATCACGGCGCCG
>JAJUGH010000202.1 GCA_029268265.1 Alcaligenaceae bacterium
GCGTGGGCGCGTTCTTCCTCTTCGGCCTGGGCTCCGTGCCTGCCGGCAGGCTGGGCGATCTCTGGGGCCGCAGGCAGATGATGCTGATGTTTTTTTTCGGCCTCGGCGCAGCTGCGCTGCTGACCGCCATGGCTCAGTCGCCCTGGCAACTGGCCATGGGGCTGGCGCTGATTGGCGCTTTCGCCTCGATCTACCATCCGGTGGGAATCCCCATGCTAGTGCAGCGCGCAGCGCGGCCGGGCGTCGTCATCGGTATCAACGGGCTGGCAGGCAACCTTGGGGTCGCGGGCGCCGCAATCATCACCGGTTTCCTGGTGCAGTCGTGGGGCTGGCGGGCGGCGTTCGTCGTTCCGGGCATGATCTCAATCGCCTGCGGTGTCGCCTTCGCCTTTCTGTGCGGCCCGCAAGGACCAGCGCCAGGCCGTAGCCGCAAGCCGCCGCAGATCAAGTTGTCTCGGGCGGAGCTCGCCCGTGCGCTGACCGTCATGACGGCAGCCGCCATCACAGGAAGCCTGCTCTTCAATTTCACGACCAACGGCAATACGCAATTCCTGACGGAGCGCTTTGTGGGCCTGATTCAGGACCCCGCCATGATCGGTCTGTTGCTTGGCGTCGTTTACGCAGCGGCATCGTTCGCACAGGTGGCGGTCGGTTATCTGATCGACAAAATCCCCCTTCGGCGGCTGTATCTGTGCATCGTGCTGGTCCAGATCCCCTGGCTGGTCCTCGCGTCTGTGGCCAGTGGCTGGTGGGTGTTCATAGCCTTGCTGGGAGCGATGGTGTGCATCTTCGGCGCCATCCCATTCACCGATGCCATGATCGTGAAGTACGTGGACGATAGTGTCCGGTCGCGCGTGGCCGGCATGCGACTGGCCGTCTCTTTCGGCGTCAGTTCGTTGGCGGTGTGGCTGCTTGGGCCGGTGGTGAAAGCATCCGGCTTTACGACGCTGTTTCTCGCCATGGCGGTGATAGCCATGTGCACGGCGGCCCTGATTACACTGCTTCCGAACGGGGAAAGCAGCGTGCCGGACGCTCGCTGAATCTGGTGCTTGCGAACGCCTGCTTCAGACGCTAATGCCGCATCGGGTTAATTCAACTGCTTCGTAATGTAGGCGGCCAGGTCCACGAGCCGGGGTACCAGTTCATCCATGAGCCGAGGTTCGGTGATCATGAACGATGGCCCGCTGATGGACAGCACCACCAGGTCGGTGCCGCCGGTCCAGCGGATCGGCGTGGCGGCGGCATTGACGTCTGCATTCCATTCGCCGACCGACACACAATAGCCGTCTTCCTGGAACCGTTCGATTTCTCTCTGCAGCGACGCCTGCTGCTGCGGGTGCGCATGCGCGTCCTCCTTGTGCAGCAGGGCATTTACCAGGTAGTCGCGTTCGCTGGGCGGAAGCGCCGCCAGAAAAGCCCTGCCGATCGAAGTGCTCAGTATCGGCATGCGCACGCCTCGGCCCATCTTCAGGGTGAGGGTGCTGTCACTGGAACAGGCCTCAAGATACAGCATGGACAGCCGGTCTCGGGTGGCAAGCGAGATGAGTGCGCCGGTGGATTCAGCCAGTGCCTGCATGTGCGGCCGTGCGATCTCGGTCACACGCAGATTCGATAGGGCCGAATAGCCCAGCGCCAACACCGACGGGCCCACAAAGTACTGCCTTTTCTTGGCATCGTGCCGCAGATAACCCAGCTCCACCAGCGTCTTGGTGAGCCGCGATATCGTCGATTTCGGCAGGCCGGTATAGGCCGCCAGATCGCTGTTCGATAGGGCCGGCTCCCGGGCCGAAAAGCACCGCAGGATCTCCAGCCCTCGGGCCAGCGCCGCTACGTTGGACGTGGACAAACCGTGTTCTTGTTCCGGCATGCGGAATTGCTCCCCCTATTGGCCCGTTTCGTGGAACAGCTTGTCGATATACTACCTCAGGCAGGAGAGACGGATCCTCTCCGCAATCCGAGGGCGCCAACCAATAATAAATAGCGCGCTCCGTGCACCAGACCAATAAAAAGAACGAGCAACAGTGATTCATCAGTGTTGTGCGTGTATTGCCTTTTCGATCAATAACGGAGACCAAAGTGAAATTGAAAAGCAAACTCTTGAGTGCGAGCGTATTTGCCGTACTGTGTGCGTCTGCGGCATCCGTGCCGGCCGTCGCACAAGTGAAAGTGGGGGTCATCAATAGCCTGTCCGGTAACTTCGCGGCCTTCGGCCAGCGATATAACACCGGCATGCAGGTCGCCCTGGAGGAGATCAATGCAAATGGCGGCATCAACGGTGAGAAGGTTGAGCTGATTATTCAAGACGACCGCTCGGATGCGCAAAGTGCGCTGGCCGCGGTCGAGTCCCTGAACAAGCAAGGCGTTCCCTTGATTATCGGCTCGTATGCATCGGGCATTACGGGCCCCATGTCGAAGGTGGCCACGCGCCAGAAACTGCCGCTGATCGTGCTGGGCAGCGCCGACGACTCCATCACCAAGCCGGGCTCAGACTGGGTCTTCCGCGCCAAGCACAATTCGACGATTGTCGCGAACGTCTACTTCGACTACTTCGATCATCTTCGCAAGGAGAATCCCGAGCTGAAGAAGGTCGCCGTGATGTACGGCAATGGTGCCTGGCCCACTTCGGTGAGCGAAGAAGGTATCAGGCAGGCTGAAAAGCGCGGCTATGAACTCGTGGGCAAGCAGGCCTACGATCAGGGCACCACGGACTTCCGTCCCATCCTGAACAAGTTCCGCTCTGCCGAGCCGGACATTCTGCTTACCAGTTCCTACGCAGATGACGGCATTGCAATCGCGCGTCAGATCGAGGAAGTCGGGCTCAACACCAAAGTGGTTGCCATCGACACGGCTTCGTCCATGATCAGCTTCATCCAGCAAGTGGGCGCACCGTCCGAGAACATCGTTTCGGCGGTGAGCTGGAGTCCCGACGTGCAGTACGAAGGTACGCCGGAACTTTATGAGCGCCTGAAGGCAAAAGCCAAGGAAGAGCCGTCGTTCTACGAGGCCGAAGGCTACCTTGCCCTGATGGTGGCTGCAGACGCGCTGCGCCGTGCGGAATCGCTTGATCGCGAGAAGGTGCGCGACGCGCTGGCCAAAACCGACCTCAAAACGCCCGTCACGGACGTCACGTTCGAAAACTACGACGGCTTCAAGGGTCAGAACCCGATCAAGAGCGTGATCATCCAGATTCAGGATGGCAAGCACGCCACCGTCTTCCCGGAAAACCTGGCTTCGACGAAGCCGCGCTTCTCGAATTAAGGGTTTGCGGCAGCGGTAAGTCCCGCATGTCGGCACTCGCCGGCATGCGCGGCAATCCGCCACAAAACCCTCGCTTCATCAATTCTGTTGGCCTTTTTCGATCGGCCTAAGGTCTTCCATGATCGACTATGTTTCCTTTTTCCAGAATCTCTCCAACGGGATTCTGATTGGGGCCGTTTACGCGTTGATCGGGGTGGGGCTCACCCTCGTCTTCGGTGTCATGCGGACCATCAATTTCGCCCACGGCGACTTTGTCGTCATGGGTATGTATTTCGCCGTCGTATTGAACGGCGTATTCGGGTGGGATCCCTATCTCACGCTGGTTTTCGCCATTCCCCTGGGCTTCGTGGTGGGTGCACTCATCCAGAAGTTGCTGCTTGCACGGGTCATAGACGCCAAGCCCGAGACCATGATGCTCGCCACCCTGGGCATCTCGCTCGTCATCGGCAACCTGCTCCTGCTGACTTTCGGCGGTGAGCCTAAGTCGGTGAACGTCTCTTACGCCTCCAGCACCCTGCCTGTCGGGCAGGTGCGAATCTCGACCGTGCTGCTCTTCGCCGGTCTGGCAACACTTGCCGTGATTGTCGGCCTCTACTGGCTGTTGAACCGTACGGAAGTGGGCCGCGCCATCAAGGCGACGGCTGAGAATCGCCTGGGCGCGGAACTGGTGGGCATCAATACGAAGCGCATTCAGGCCATCGTTTTCGGATTGGGCATGGCCCTGGCGGTGACCGCCGGCGTGACCCTGATTCCCCTGTTGTTTGCGTCTCCCGTCACCACCGGCGCGTTGTTCACGCTGAAGGCGTTCGTCGTCACGGTGCTGGGCGGTCTGGGAAATATCGGCGCAGCCATCATCGGCGGCTTGCTGCTTGGCGTCGTGGAGGTGCTGGGTGCGTCCTACCTCGATTCGGCGTACCGCGACGCATACGGACTCCTGGTGTTTCTGGTTGTCCTCCTGGTGAAGCCCGAGGGCCTGTTTGGTAAATCGGTGAATCGAGTATGAGCAAGCAATTCCTGATTCTTATCGGCCTCGTTGTTCTGGCCGCGCTGTACCCGGTCGCCACTTCGTCGGCCTACGTCACGGTGGGCATCTCGGTGCTGCTGTTCACAGGATGGGCCACTTCGTGGAACGTGCTGGGTGGCTGGGCCGGGCAGCTGAGCCTGGGCCACGCAAGCTTTGTGGGCCTGGGGGCTTACTTCGTTGCGATCGGCGCCACGCAGTTCGGGTTGGCGCCATGGTGGTCCATTCTGGTGGCCATGGCCGTGGCGGTTGTGATGGCCTTCATCTGGGGGAAGCTGACGTTTGGCCTGCGCGGGCCGTACTTCAGCCTTTCGACCATCGCCATCGCAGAGATCCTTCGGCTGGTAGCCATCAACGAGGGTTGGCTGACGGGCGGCGCTTCGGGCGTGTTCATCGACACCTTGCCGGAGCCGTTCGGCATCGACCTGTTCGACAAGACGTCGCAATACTATCTCGCGCTCTTTTATGCGGCGCTCAC
>JAJUGH010000203.1 GCA_029268265.1 Alcaligenaceae bacterium
AACACGGAGGCACCGACTTCCCCACCTGCGCTGGCGACTCCATCGGCCGACCAGGCGGTACCTCGGAAGCCCTCTCACCGCGTCATCACCCTCGCCCCGCACGCCACCGAGCTCGTGTTCGCGGCGGGCGGTGGTGACAGCATCGTGGGTACCGTCACCAGCAGCGATTTCCCCGAGGAGGCGCTGGCCATCCCGCGCATTGGAGACGGCATCGTGCTGAATCAGGAGCGGATCATCCTACTGAAGCCGACGCTGTTCGTTGGCTGGCTTCGCTCGGGCATCGCCTTGCAGATCGAAGCGCTGGCAGACCGGATGGGCGCGGACATGCATTACGCCCGGCCCCTGAAACTGCGAGACATCCCCGCCGACGTGCGCCGCATCGGGGAGTTGCTGCGCACCGACGCGACGGCCACGGCGGCGGCTGCAACGATGGACGCCCGCATCGACGCGATGGAGCATCGGTACGCGGACAAGCGGCCGGTGTCTGTCTTTATCGAAGTGGGCCATATGCCGCTGTACACCATCGGCGAGGACCCGCTATTGAACGACGGCTTGCGCATTTGCGGCGCCGTCAACGTCTATGGCACCACCGGCATGCCGGCTCCCCGGGTGCCTATCGAAAGCGTTCTGGTACACGACCCTGATCTGCTTGTCACGGCAGACAAGCGCGATCCAGACGGTACGCAAGCGCAAGCCCGATGGAAAGGCTACGGATTGCGAGCCGCCGCGCAGGGGCACCTTCATGCCGCCGACCCCGATGCGCTATTCCGACCCGGGCCCCGTTTCATCGACGCCATCGAGCAGCTATGCCCCGTGGTAGACGCCGTCCGGCAGCGCCAGACAAGCGCCGGCTGAACGCGGCAGCCATTCAAAATGGATTATCCTTAGAGATTCGATCCAATTCTTGGCATCGACCCCTATCGGCATCGACGCTCCAGCCATCATGACCCAAGCAGACACTTTCACCCTCGCAGGTCGGGAATACCGTTCCCGCCTGCTCGTAGGCACCGGCAAATACAAGGATTTCGAGGAAACCCGTCAGGCGATCGAAGCCAGCGGCGCCGAGATCATCACGGTGGCGATCCGGCGCAGCAATATCGGCCAGAATCCGGACGAGCCGAATCTGCTGGATGTCGTGCCGCCGGACCGCTACACCATCCTGCCCAACACGGCCGGCTGCTATACCGCCGGCGAAGCCGTGCGCACATTGCGCCTGGCGCGCGAGCTGCTCGACGGCCATAACCTGGTGAAGCTGGAAGTGCTCGGCGACAAGGACAACCTCTTCCCCAACATGCCTGCCACGCTTGAAGCGGCGCGCACGCTGGTGAAGGACGGTTTCAAGGTGATGGTGTATTGCACGGATGATCCCATCCAATGCCGCATGCTCGAAGACATCGGGTGCATCGCGATCATGCCGCTGGCTTCACTCATTGGCTCGGGCATGGGCATTCTGAATCCCTGGAACCTCAGGCTGATCATCGACCAGTCCAGCGTCCCGGTTCTGGTCGATGCAGGCGTGGGCACCGCGTCCGACGCCGCCATCGCCATGGAGCTCGGCTGCGATGGCGTGCTGATGAATACGGCCATCGCCGGCGCGCGCGATCCCGTCCTCATGGCCAGCGCCATGAAGAAGGCCGTGGAAGCCGGGCGCGAAGCCTGGCGTGCCGGACGCATTCCACGAAAGTTCTACAGCGCCGATCCGAGCTCGCCGGAAGAAGGCCTGCTCCAGCCCTTGAAGTAGTGACAGACAAGCAATGACCACTCAAGCCGTGATTCCGAACGCGCTGACCATCGCCGGGGTGGACCCTTCCGGCGGCGCGGGCATTCTGGCCGACATCAAGGCCATGAGCGCTCTGGGCGCCTACGGCACCGCCGTCGTCGCCGCCCTGACCGCGCAGAACACCCAAGGCGTGACCGGGATCTCCCCGGTACCGCCCACGTTCGTCGCCGCGCAGATCGACACACTCTTCGCCGATGTGCGGATCGACGCCGTGAAGATTGGCATGCTTGGCCAGCAAGCCGTGACCCGTGTCGTGGCCGAAAGCATGGCGCGCTGGAAGCCGACGCATCTGGTGCTGGACCCCGTGATGATCGCCAAAAGCGGGGATGCCCTGCTCGAGCGCAGCGCCATCGACGAACTGCGCGAGAGCCTGGTGCCGCAGTCCACCATGATCACACCCAACCTGCCGGAAGCCGGCGTGCTGCTGGACACTCGTCCGGTCGAGACGGTGAAGGAAATGCGCCGCATGGCGGAAAGGCTCCGCCGCCTTCTGGCGGACGACGGCCGACGTTGGGTGTTCCTGAAGGGCGGCCACCTTCCCGGCAATGACACCATCGACGTGCTGCACGACGGCGACGTGATGATCGAACTGCCCGGCACGCGTATCGAAACCCGTAACACGCACGGCACAGGGTGCACCCTTTCCGCCGCGCTGGCCGCCCTGCTCCCGCAATGCCCTGACGTCCCCGAAGCAGCCCGTCGTGCCAAGGCGTATCTGGTGCACGCAATCGCCCGATCCGGCGATTTGTCGGTGGGCAGCGGGCATGGACCTGTTCATCATTTCCACGGATTGTGGAGCCACGCAAATCGGCTATAGTAGGCGGATTGCCTCGCGGCAGCCTCTTGTGCGCCGCCTCAAGTAAAGATTCAGAAGAACATATGAACGCCACTGCACTTTCCGAACTCGAACACGCCCGCTACAACATGGTGGAACAACAGATCCGCCCGTGGGATGTCAGCGATGAGCGGGTCCTGCAGGCGCTCTTCGACGTCCCTCGCGAACGCTTCGTACCCGCCCCCATGCAGGGCCTGGCGTTTTCCGACGTCGAGCTTCCGCTGGTGATCAGTTCGGTCGACACCCGCGAGACCATGCTGAGCCCCAAGGTGGAAGCCCGCCTTGCGCAAGACCTTCAACTCAAGCCCACCGACTGCGTGCTGGAAATCGGCACCGGCTCGGGCTACCAGGCCGCCCTGCTGGCCCGGCTGGCCCAGCAAGTCACTTCCGTCGAAGTCGACAGCCGCCTGGCCGCCTTCGGCGCCGAGAACCTCGCCCGCAACCAGGTCGGTAACGTCACCGTTGAAACCGGCGATGCCCACTCCGGTTGGGGCACCACCGAGTACGACGCAATTCTGGTCACCGGTTCAGTGCCTTCCGTGCCGGACGCCCTGAAATACCAGCTGCGTATCGGTGGCCGTCTGGTCGTCGTGGTCGGTACGGCTCCCATCATGACCGCCTGCCGCATCACGCGCAGTAGCGCGGCCAGCTTCGAAACCACGCCGCTGTTCGATACGGTGATCAAGCCCTTGCGTGGGGTAACGGTTTCGCAATTCAAATTCTGAATGCGGTTGCGCGCCTGGTCCACCCGGCTATCGATCACGTTTGCCCTGCTGTGTAGCGGGTTGTCGGTCGCGCACGGTCGAGACCTGCTCGAAGTCTGGCAACTGGCGCTGCAGCGCGATCCGATCTACGCGGCAAGTGGCTATGCCCGCGAAGCCGACCAGGAACGTATCCCTCAGGCCAGGGCGCGCATGCTGCCCTATGTCACGGCCGGCGCCAATGCCACGCTCGATAACAGCCGCCGTGCGCGCGACCTCTCCGACAGCCGTAGCGACCGGCGCGCTGCATGGTCGCTCACGCTGGTCCAGCCGCTGTTCGATTTACCCGCGTGGAATGCCATGCAACGGGCGGACTTCGAAGTCGGCCAGGCCGACATCGCCCACCGCATTGCCTACCAGGACTTGCTGCTGCGCACCGCGCAAGCCTATTTCGACGTCCTCGCCGCCCAAGACAGCTTGCGGGCCCTGCTCAGCGAAAAGGCGGCCATAGAGACCCAGTTGCGCGCCGCGCAACAGGGCTTCGAGCTGGGTGCCACGACCATTACCGACGCGCATGAAGCACAGGCCCGGCTAGACCTGGTGCTGGCCAGCGAAGTCAACCTTCGCAACGAACTGCAGCTTGCCGAAGACGCGCTGGCCCGCATCATTGCCGAGCGGCCCGGGCCCTTGGCGCAATTGCGGCCCGACGTCCCGCTGCCCGCCCCGGAGCCCAACCGTATCGACGAATGGACGACCCAGGCCTCGTATGCCGGCCTGAGCGTAACGAATGCCGACCTGCAGACGCGTATCGCCCAGGAAGAAATCGAGATCGCCCGCGGGCAGCACGCCCCCACGGTCGACCTCGTGGCCGGAACGGGCACCGCTTCAGACTACGGCATGGACGGTTATCGGGCCGGTGCGCGTTCGCTGGACAGCACCGTGGGTGTGCAGCTGTCCATCCCCATCTTCACCGGCGGAGAGATCTCCTCGCGAGTGCGTGAACAGACTTCGCGCCTGCAGCAGGCGCGTGCGCTGCTCGAAAACGCCCGCCGCGAGGCCGTGCAGGCTGCGCAGCGTCACTTCAAGGGCGTTGTATCAGGGCTTTCTCAAGTCGCGGCACTTCAGGCGGCAGAACGATCCAGCCGGGCAGCATTGGAAGCCAACCGCACGGGTTACGAAATCGGCGTACGCGTCAACATCGACGTGCTGAATGCGGAACAGCAGCTCTATGTCACGCAGCGCGCGCTCGCGCGGGCTCGATACGATACGCTCATGGACGGCCTTCAGCTCAAGGCCGCCGCCGGCAACATGCAGGATGCCGACCAGGTCGCGAACAACGAACTGCTGACTGCGCCCGAATCATCTTAAGAAGTGCAGTAGTCGAGCTCTCGAATACAAAATGAAAAACTAAGGCGTCTCCACCCCAGCACC
>JAJUGH010000204.1 GCA_029268265.1 Alcaligenaceae bacterium
ACGGCAATCTGGTGCGGATGCACCGCAAGCGTCAACACGCGAGGTTGCTCATGCAGTTCCGATTCAAAGGTTTTCAAGGTGTCCTTGAAGCGCTGAAGAATCTCGGGCGATGAATGCCTTTCAACAGGGAACAGCAGGCTGTCGTTCAGTTCAAACCCGTAGGGCATGCAGACCAGCGGACCATGCTTGGTGTTCATCCAGCAAGGCAGGTCGTCCAGTACCCAGTCCAGGTTGTATTCCACCCCTGCCGCCTTCAGATAATCGGGCGTATTGAAAGTTTGCGCGAAACCGGGCCCCATCCACCCTCTCGGACGTTTCCCACTGAACTGCTCGATTTTGTCGATCGAGGCATTGATGACGGCCTCTTCGTCTTCTTCCTTGTTCAGAAGCTTCTGCGTCATGCCGTGGGCAACCAGTTCCCATTCCCGGCGAAGAATGGCCTCGGCCAGCGCGGGGTAATGATCGATCACCGCGGCATTCAGGTTGGCGCTCACCGGCACATCCATTTCCGCATAAAGATGAAACAGGCGGGGCATCCCGCACCTGAGCCCGTACTCTGCCCAGGAGTAATTCGGGATATCCGGAACGGTTTCATTCCCGTGAGGCGTGCTCAGGACCTTCCGCGGCATGGGCTTGTCGAATGGCCAGTACTCGACATTGACCACGTTATGCACGATCAGCGGTTTACCCTGTGGCGGCGTGAGCTTCTTGCGGTCGCAGGACATTTGAAAAGGAACTCGGGGATTGGTCATATGAAACCCTGAACAAAATTCTTTGATGCTGGAACGATGAAATCCGCGTGGCGACCGGGCTTCGAGAATGGACTCGAAGTGCAGGGACCATTGGCCGCCGCGCACTTCAACGACTTACTTGGAAACGGCCACGGTCGCGGTGGGCACGCCTGTCTTTTCACCATCAGCGACCAGACTCTGGATCACCTCCATTCCGCCGACCATGTCTGCATACTCTTTCCAGATATGTTCAACCTTCGGCCGAACGTCAGCCGCATCCAGTTGCGTCACCTGAAGACCGAGCTCCTTGTATCGTTCAATGACGTCGCGGTCATACTGCTTGGTCACGGCGTTGACATGTTCCGCCGATTCATTTGCTGCGCGAACCACCGCCGCCTGTATGTCTGCGGGCAGCCCGCTGAAGAACTTCGCGCTGATATACAGGCCGGCGCCGCTGACGGCATGCCGGGTCTCCGTCACGTATTTCTGCACCTCGCCATAGCCCTGACCATAGCCCCAGGCCACGGTCGACTCCTGGCCGTCAACGGTGCCTTGCTGCAAGGCGGTGAAAATTTCGCCGCCACTCAGGCTGATGGGACTCATGCCCAGACTCTCGAGGGTGGAGATCAGAATGGGCGAACCCGGAACGCGGATCTTCAAACCGGCGAAATCCTCGACCTTGTTAACTGCGCGGACGTTGTTGGTGATGCCGCGGAAACCCTCGTTGAAGACCCCAAGCACCTTGACGCCGACCTGCTTCTCAAAACCGTCGTACAGTCGCTGGGCAGTCGGGCCTTGAAAGGCAGTGACGGCCGAATCGAAATCCCCGAACAGAAAGGGAAGCGAAAACACGTTGAAGGGCTTGTAGAACTCGACCAGATTGGGGAACGCAAAAATACCCGACTGAACCGCGCCTAATTGCAGTTGTTGAAACACGGCAGGGTCGCCGCCCAATTGGGCACCCGGGAAGATCGTAACTTTGACCGCATTGTCCGTATATTTTGCGACCCGTTCGGAAAATTGAGTGGCGTAGACGTAGTGGTAGGACTTTTCGCTCGCCGGCTGGTTGACATGCATTCTCATGCGGTAGGTCTCGGCCAGGGCAGCCGATGAAAAGACGACCGCACCGCCCATCAGGGTCGCTGCACACCAGAAGATTTTGGATTTGCTCAACATTGCTGTACCTTTTCCGTGTTGGGATAAAACGCTATCGATGTGCGATGCAGGAAATTTCCACCATGGCGTCCAGGGGGAGCGCCCCCACCTGAAATGCCTGTCTTGCGGGCGCCGGGTCGAATGAGAAAACCGATGCGTAGACCTCGTTCATCGCCGCAAAATCACCCATGTCCTTTAGAAACACCTCACAGCGCACCACGTTTTTGAGGCCCAGGCCGGCCGATTCAAGAATCGCCTGGATGTTTTCGAGAACCTTGGCGGTCTGCACCTTGATGTCAGATGCGACTTTCTGCCCGGTGCGATGATCGACAGGTAATTGTCCGGAGACATACACGACGCTGCCGGCATCAATCCCCTGCGAATAGGGTCCTGCCGCTTTTGGCGCATTCTCGGTTTGCAGTTTGGTGATCACAGTCATTGCCTTCCGATTCAATTTGGCGGTTTGGAGGTGAATTGGGCCTCGTCAGGGATTTTCTGCCTGCGACAGCCAAACCCATTCGATTTCCCGAGGACGTGATGCATGACGCAATGCTTATGCCAACTTTTGACATCGCCTTCCCCGCTAACAAATCAATGCGAATAAGGCCGGGTCCTCTGGGGAAACATGATTGGGCGGGAATTCACCGTGGGAGAATCGACAAGGTCACGCGGCTTCCTGCCTTCCAATCGCACTGACATGGTGCAACGCAGCATCCACGGGCGCACCAAAATGGAGTGATCGGTCAGGGTCCGCGGGATCGATGCCATAAACCTTGCCGCGGGACGACCGTTAACCAAGAAACACTCACACCGCCGGCGTTCACTATGAAAATCGAACAGTTCAGCGTCAGCATGGCAAGCGAGCATTCATATTCCCGGCAGACCAGCCGCTCGGAAACACTGCGCGCATGGGTGGGCGACCAGCGCCCCGACTTCGAAGGGGCCAGCCCCGACGCAGCCGACGAAAGTGAGTCGGCCAGAGTGCTGATCTCCGAGGCTGCCCGGCAAGCCCTTGCCGCCGCTTCCCAGGCAGAAGGCACGGCAGCCACGACAAACGAATCCGCAGAGCTCGCCCCCGCCACGCCCGTGGACGTTGAGAACGTCAATGATCCCAAGCTTCACCTGCTCATCCGGATCGTGGAAGCACTCACCGGCAAGAAGGTCCAGGTGATGGACGCCACGGAAATCGGCAAACTGTCCGACGCGGGTCAGGAACTCGCCGACGTTGCGCTGAGCCCCTCAAATGACCAGCCACAGGGCTGGGGCGTGGAATACGATTACCACGAAAAAGTACACGAAAGGGAGACCACCTCCTTCACGGCCACCGGGGAAATTCTCACGGCTGACGGCAAGCGGGTGCAATTCGAAGTCGCCCTGCAAATGCGTCGTGAATTTCAACAGGAAGTTTCAGTCTCGATGCGCGCCGGAGACGCCGTGCGCAAAGATCCACTCGTCGTCAACTTCGACGGTACGGGCGCTCAGCTCAGCGACTTGAAATTCGATTTCGACATTGATGCCGACGGCGAGGTCGACCGCATCTCGTTTGTAGGCCCCGGCAGCGGATTCCTGGTGCTGGACAAAAATGGCAACGGCCGCATCGATGACGGCCATGAGTTGTTCGGTGCCCGCACCGGCAACGGCTTTGCAGAATTGGCAGCCTACGACAGTGATGGCAATGGCTGGATCGATGAAAACGACAGCGTCTTCCATGCGCTGCGTACCTGGACCAAAGATGCCGACGGCACCGATCGCCTCAGCACCCTGGCCGAGCGTGGCATCGGTGCCCTGTACCTCGGCCAGGTGGCCACGCCGTTCGATTTGAAAGATGCGCAGAACCGGCAGCACGGCCAAGTTCTGAGTACCGGCATCTACCTGTCGGAAAACGGCGGGGTCGGTACCCTCCAGCAGCTTGACCTGTTCGTTTGAACCCCTTCTGAAGGGGGGGCGCCATGGAAAGTGACTTCGTTCCGTACATCCTGATGTGCGCGGGGGGCGCAATCACGCTGCTGCTTTGGTGGATGCATCGCTCACAGGCTCCTGCCCACCCTAGCCCTTATTACCCAAAGTGGTAACCCTCGGGGTTTTCACCCAAACATTGCACATTTAGCTACATTCTGTATCATTCTCGCCATGTTTGGCGAATCACCCTCTGTTGTCTGCTTTTCCCTGGCGGCCATTCTGCTTCTGCTTCTCTGGTTCATATGCCGGGGAGACTAGGCTTCTTCCGGCCTTTCCCGCACATTGTGTGCGTTGCAGCCCCCGCCTTTCTACCCGCAATAGACGCGGTCGACCTTGCCCGATTCATCGATCACGATGTTGAGCCGATCGCCCCGGTAATCCATGGTCATGACCATGCCCGGGCGCAGAACCCGTGAACCGGCGGGGAACATGTTGGAAGTCAGATGCTCGCCCTCTGTGCCCACCAGATGCGAGAACTTGTTGGCGCTGCAAGGATCGTCCGACGAAGCGCCGCCGGGAGAGACCGGCGGGGAGCCGCTCGGGCCCGACTGACACGCCGCCAGGGCGAACACGGAAGCCAGCACAATACGCTTCATCACTACTCCTGAGTCGTTACCGGTGCGAAGTCTCTTCTTTTAGCAGAGATGCCGGTGTGCCGCCAGACCTCGACGCGCCAGCAAACACGGTAAGATCAGAACAATCCGACCTGATCGTGCCCGACATGCAAATCGAACTGCTCGAAATACGTGACCACCTGGCCCGGCATGCGCCTTTCGACGAGCTGCCGGACGACGTGCTGGACGACGCTGTCCGCCACGTGCAGGTCCGCTATTTCAAG
>JAJUGH010000205.1 GCA_029268265.1 Alcaligenaceae bacterium
GAAGCCCATACGCAAGGCGACCCGCTCGTATGTTGAGGGCACACTGATTCTTGAGACGGTCTTCGAAACCGATACCGGTGTCGCCAAATTGATCGACTTCATGCCGATCACTCCGGCTCACTCGAGTGTGGCGCGCATGGTGGTGGGGCTCGAGGGACATGTCGATTTCCAAATGGAACTGACCATGCGGTTTGGCTACGGCCGGGTGGTGCCCTGGCTGGAGCGCCACGGCGAAGATTGCCACACGGCCGTCGCGGGCCCCGACATGCTCGTTTTGCGCACGGCCACTCCGATCGTCCCGCAGGACCATCACAGCCACGCCGAGTTCACGGTGCGCAGCGGGCAACGCAAAGTATTCACGCTCTCGCACCAGCCTTCACATGAGCACGTGGACGAGCCCTACGACATTGGCGCAGCATTGGCCAACACCAACTATTTCTGGCGGGAGTTTTCGGATCGCTGCCCGGATGTCGGCGAGTGGACGCCCCTGGTGAAGCGTTCCCTCATTACGCTCAAGGCGCTGACCTACCAGCCAACAGGTGGAATCGTGGCCGCTGCCACCACCTCACTGCCTGAAATGCTGGGTGGCAAGCGCAACTGGGATTACCGCTACTGCTGGTTGCGTGACGCCACCATGACGCTGTTGGCGTTCATGAGTCTAGGCTATTTCGAAGAGGCCGAAGCCTGGCGTAACTGGCTCACGCGCTCGGTGGCCGGTAGCCCGGACCAGATGCAGATCATGTATGGCCTGGCGGGAGAACGCCATCTGCCCGAGTTCGAAATCCCATGGCTCTGCGGGTACGAGGGCTCGCAACCGGTGCGCGTGGGCAACGCGGCGGCCACGCAGACACAGCTCGACATCTACGGCGAAGTGGCCGACGCCATGGTGCAGGCCATCCGGGGCCATCTGGCGCCTCATCCCCGCATCGAGGCGATTGCTCAAGTCATCGTTCCTTTCCTGGAGCAGGCCTGGCGTGAACCCGACGAGGGCATCTGGGAAATCCGGGCGGCGCGCCAGCATTTCGTGCATTCCAAGGTGATGGCCTGGGTCGCTTTCGACCGTATCGCCACGGTGGCTTCGACGATGGAGAACGGACAGCGTTTCGCACAGAATTGCCGGCGCATCGCCAACGAAATCCACCATGAGGTATGCGAAAAAGGCTATGACCGGGAACGCAACACCTTTGTCCAGCACTACGGAACGCGCGCGATGGACGCAAGCCTGCTGCACATCGTACTGACCGGCTTCCTGCCGCCGGACGATCCCCGCGTCATCGGTACGGTGAGTGCGATCGAGCAGCGCCTCATGCGCGACGGGTTACTATTGCGCTACGAAACCGAGACGGGAGTCGATGGCCTGCCACCGGGTGAAGGCGTCTTCCTCGCCTGCTCATTCTGGCTGGCCGACGTCTACGTGCTGCAGGGCCGCTATGCCGAAGCAGAAGCCCTGTTCCGGCGGCTGACGAATCTATGCAATGACTTGGGGCTGCTCGCGGAACAATACGATCCTGCCAGCGGCCGCATGTTGGGCAACTTTCCACAAGCCTTCAGTCATGTGGGGATCATCGACACCGCGCTGAACCTGTACCGTCGCGGACAGGCGCCCGCGGTCGACCGTGCGCACACCTGACACTTTCACTCGTGAAACCGGCATGAAGAAACTTTCCTCCAAGAACGATGTCGAAACGCTGTACGTACGGATCCTGGGCAAGGTCCAGGGTGTTGGATTCCGTATGGCGGCCGTCCGGCATGCACACAGCATCGGGGTGGTCGGCTGGGTGCGTAACCTGGATGACGGCTCGGTCGAAGGCGTAGTTCAGGGCGATCACGACAAGGTCGACCAGATGCTTTCATGGTTGCATATGGGTCCCCCGGGGGCCCGTGTAGACGAGGTGGAGCTTTCCGAAGTGCATGACGACCGCCTCTACGACAGATTCGAACAGATTTAGGAACACAGAGATGAAATCGAGCTTGGCGGTGCTGGTATTGGCGTTGATGTCGATAGGGCAGGGCGCGATGGCGGCGGGGCATTCCATCACCATGCATCAAGACCCGAACTGTGGCTGCTGCAGCGGCTGGGCGGAGCACATGCGCGACAACGGTTACGAGGTCAAGGTGCACAAGTCGGCCGATATGGCGACCGTCAAGGCCGAGCATGGCGTGCCCATGCAGCTGGCTTCGTGTCATACCGCCCGAATCGATGCCACCGGCCAGATCATAGAGGGGCACGTGCCCGCCAACGCCGTACGCAAGATGCTGCTCGACCCCAGCGTACGCGGGGTTGCAGCGCCTGGCATGCCCGTGAATTCTCCGGGAATGGGCCAGATGGACGGCAATCTGATCACGGTAGACTTCAAGGGCCGTCCGTTCTCGCGCGACTGAGCTGCGTATGCCCGCGGCGATGACTCGCGGCGCAAGCACACGCTCGTTCGAATCAGAAGATCCCATGAAAAAGGCCGGCTACCATTAAGGTGCCGGCCTTTGTCACGTCTGAATATTCACTCTGTCGTCTTGCCGTCGAAGTGCTCTTCGGTTTCGTCCGCCTTGGTAGGATGGACGACGCCTTCACGGTGCTCCGGGGGACCGTACAGGGTGTACAGGCGTAGCGGCTCGCTACCGGTGTTGATGACGTTGTGCCGCGCGCCAGCCGGCACGATGACGGCGTCATCGTCTTCCACGTCATAGGTGTTGTCATCGATGATGACTTGCCCGTTGCCTTCCTCGATGCGGAAGAACTGATCGTGTCCGTCGTGCACTTCAGAGCCGATTTCCTCGCCCGGCTGCAAGGTCATGAGCACCAGTTGAAGGTGCTTGCCCGTATACACCACTTTGCGAAAGAGATCATTTTCAACGGTGATCTTTTCGATATCCTCTACGAAGCCTTTCACGCTACTACTCCTCTTCGAGACATAGTCAGTTCGATGATACCACCGCCTTGCGGCCGGCGGCGGCGGGGGAAAAAGCTGCGACAATGACCGCTGCACGGATTTGGCTTCCTCATGAACTTCAAAAGCATGGGCGTCGGCATGCTGGTCATGCTGGCCATCACTGTCATCTGGACCGCTGTCGATGTCGGCAGGGCGTGGCTATCGCCCGCCGCCTTTTACATTGACCCCACTGACACCGAGCGGGTCGATTTGGGCCGCCGCCTTTACGCGGCCCATTGCGCAGCCTGCCACGGCCAGAAACTGGAAGGCCAGCCCAATTGGCGGATACGCCGCGCCAACGGCCGCCTGCCCGCACCGCGCCATGACGAATCTGGCCATACCTGGCATCACCCTGATGCCGTGCTGTTCGACATCACGCGCCATGGAATGGTGCCGGGCCGCACCGCGCCGGCCGATTATGCAAGCGACATGCCGGCATACGAACAGATCCTCACTGACGAAGAAATCATCGCGGTACTGGCCTATATCAAAAGCACGTGGCCGGAGGACATCCAGCAACTACAACGTGAAGTGAATCAGAACGCGGAACAGGGCGGGGCGCGCTGACTCCCCGTTACATCGTGAGGGTTCGCTCGCGCTGCACCGCGACGATCCATTGCGGGTGCACCGCGACGGTTCGCTCCGGGTGCACCGTCAGGGTTCGCGGGGCAATACGGTGAGCACGCGTACGATGAAGGTGTGGAACTCCTTCATATACTTGCTCAGGAACTTCTCCGTGCTGTCATCGGTCACCTGACCATCTTCCTTGATGAGGCCGGGCTTGAACTGAATGTAGGCCTCGACCGTATTCAATAGCGGCGAATTGCAGAAACACATGACGTTGCGCAACTGCGCCTGCGCCAGTGCGGTGCCGATGGAGCCGGGAGACGTGCCGATGATGGCGGACGGCTTTCGGGTGAACGAATTCCTTCCCCAAGGGCGGGTAGCCCAATCGATGGCATTCTTCAGGCCTCCGGGGATACTGCGGTTGTATTCGGGAGTCACGAACAGAATCGCGTCGACGTCGGCGATGGACTGCTTGAACGCCCGTGCCACCGGCGGGAAGTCGTCATCGTAGTCCTGGCTGTACAGCGGCAGGTCACGGATCGGTATTTCCACGAGCTCGAGTTCTTCAGGCGCCAGCCTCACCAGCGCCTGCGACAACAGCCGGTTGATGGAGGTGCTGGACAGACTGCCGACCAGGTAGCCGACTTTGTATTTCGTCATGGTGTTCTCCTTGAGAAGGGGATGCGCCCGATCATCCTTGCCGACCCTTTCGTCGATTGTGCATCACACTTGCAGGTCGGGCTTCCCATGTATGCAGATAAGGGTTTGCTGACCAAGCGCTACCAGCGTACGTTCCTCGCCGTTGAGAGCATGGACCTCCAATTGGCAAATCGTCAGCGTGCGGCCGGACCGCATCACCTTGCCGGTGGCCTCAAGGTATTCGCCCTGAGCCGGCGCCACCAGATTGATTTTGAACTCGACGGTGAGCACCGAGCTGCCTTCGGGAAACAGCGTGAATCCGGCGTAGCCACCGGCCGAGTCAGCGATCGAACTGGTGGCGCCCGCGTGGAAGTAGCCATGCTGCTGCGTAACGGACCGGGAATAGGGCATCCGGATCCTTACCAGCCCCGGAGATACCTCCGTCAACTCCGCACCCAGGGTCGCCATGAGGCCTTGCCGGTTGAAGCTCTCCCGGACCCGGGCGAGCGCTTCGGAAGA
>JAJUGH010000206.1 GCA_029268265.1 Alcaligenaceae bacterium
GACATCATCAAGCAGGTGGGAAATTACGGAGAGAGCTTCGAGCGCAATGTGGGGCAGGACAGCCCGCTGAAAATCCAGCGCGGTCTGAATGCCCTGTGGACGGAGGGCGGCCTGATGTACGCGCTGCCCATACGCTGATGCAAACCCGAGCGTGACCCCGAGACAGTTCAGCGGGTGATGGGACCTACCCCTGGATAAGTCGACACGCCAGGCGATACCGCTGGCCGCATCAGCGGCGGCGGTACACCAGCGCGATTCGGGCGAAGGCAATCTCCAGCTCGCGGCTGCCCGCCTGAAAAGTGACCGGGCGCCCGCGCGCTGTGAAGCAGATGAGTTTCTTCGACGCGACCAGCGGGATGAATTTTGCAAACGAGATATCGTCCCACGCGATTTCGCGCCGGCCGATCCAGGACTGACGGATGCCGTTTTCGGTAATGCGGGTCACCGACACGTGCATGCTGCGCGCAATCACGGCCAGACCTATCACGCAGACGATCAGGCTGGCCTTCACGGTGGTGCTTACAAGCTCGCCGGCGGGGCTGGCGGCAGTCTGTACCAGGCGGAAGGCCACCAGCGCCAGTACCAGCCAGGCCGCCCACTTTACCCACTTGGGCCACGCCGGGCCTTCGAGCGGGAGTGGCCCAATGGCGCGGAAAAGCTCGTCCTTTTCTTCAGCAGACGGCGCTTGCAGGCTGGAAAACATGGCGACGCCTTGGTCTCAGGCCGCCTTGCGGGCGGCGAACGCGTTGCCCGCGCGGCTGGAGGACTTGCGATCCAGATGCCCGGAGATCCATTGGCCGATATCCACCACGGCATCAAAGTCCACACCCGTTTCGATTCCCATGCCGTGCAGCATGTAGAGCACGTCTTCCGTCGCGACGTTGCCGGTGGCGCCCTTGGCGTAGGGGCAGCCCCCCAGCCCCGCCACGGAGGCATGATAGATGGAGATGCCCGCCTGCAGCGAAGCCAGGATGTTGGCCACGGCCTGGCCATAGGTGTCGTGGAAGTGACCGGAGATGCGCGCCGGATCCACGACTTCCGTAACGGCCTTCATGACGCGATCGACCCGCTTCGGCGTGCCGACTCCGATGGTGTCGGCCACGTCGATTTCGTCGCAACCCAGCTCCAGATAGCGGCGCGCGACATCTACCACGGCCGCTGGGTCGACTTCCCCCTGGTAAGGGCAGCCGAGCGCGCAACTGATACTGCCGCGCAGGCGCAAGCCGGCCGCCTTGGCGGCTTCCGCCACCGGCTCGAAGCGGGCAATCGACTCGGCAATGCTGCAGTTGATGTTCTTCTGTGAGAAGGCCTCGCTGGCGGCACCGAAAATGACGATCTCGTCTGCGCCGGCGGCCAGCGCTCCATCGAAGCCGCGCATATTGGGGGCCAGTACGGAGTACAGCGTGCCCGGGCGCCGCTGGATGCCACGCATGACTTCAGCGCCGTCGGCCATCTGCGGGACCCACTTCGGAGAAACGAACGAGGTCGCTTCGACATTGGCGAAGCCGGCGTCGGCAAGCCTGTTGACAAGCTCGACTTTGATCTCGGTGGAGATGAATTGCTTTTCGTTCTGAAGGCCGTCGCGCGGGGATACCTCGACGATCTTGACTTTATCCGGGGTGGCCATGTTGTCTCCTGGTTTCAGCGAACCGTTGAATAGCGCTTAACCGTAAATGATACCGTGCTGGCGGCGTACGTAGCGGCCGTCGTCGAGGCGTTGAACGATGTCGTTGAGCTCCAGTTCCGTCAGGACGGCAGCCACCCGGGGAAAGGCCAGCCCGCTGCGGTCGCACAACAGATCGATGTCGGCCGGGTCGAAGCCCATGGCGGACAAGATGCGGCCCGTGGTGGGGTCCTTCATGAGCCGATTGGCACTGCGCGGCACGCCTGCGGCCTGCCCGATAGCTTGGGCATGGCGAGCGTTGGGCGCGTTCCCGGTGTGACGGCCATGTCCGGCCCGTTCGGCTCCTTCGCGGCGGCTCGTGTGCGGGACGGCCGCCTCGGGCCCCGGCACCGGTCCGGAGCGCGTCAGTTCTTCTTCAATGTCGCGACCCTGTTCCACGAGCTTGGCTCCCTGGCGGATGAGGGCATGACACCCGCGAGACAATGGCGCGTGAATGGAGCCTGGTATGGCGAAGACCTCGCGCCCGCATTCAATACCGAGGCGCGCGGTGAGCAGTGAGCCACTCTGCGCAGCCGCCTCGACCACCAGTACGCCCCGGGCCAGGGCGGCAACCAGCCGGTTACGGTCCGGAAAGCGGAAGGGCACCGCGGGCGTGCCGGGCGGATACTCGGAAACCAACGCGCCCATGGCGGCAACCTGCTCGGCCAGGCCCTGATGCTGGCGTGGGTAGATATCGTCCAGGCCGCCGGCCATGACCGCAATGGTGCGTCCGCCTTCAGAACCAGCCTGCAAGGCGCCTTCATGCGCCGCCGCATCGATTCCGCGGGCCAGGCCGCTGATGATGCCCCAGCCTCGCTCGGCCAGATACCTGGCGAACGCGCGGGCGTTGTCCTTGCCGCCTTCCGTGGCGCTTCGTGCCCCAACGATGGCGACGGACGGCCGATGCAGTAGTGTTGGATCACCTCTCACGAACAGCACGACAGGAGGGTCGGGTATTTCGAACAGCGATGCCGGGTACTGCGGATCGGCCAAGGTGATGAGATGGTGATCGGGCTTGGCCAGCAGTTCGCGGCCGGCGTCGATGCCGGCCTGCACTTCGGCAGAAGGAGGCGATGCCAAGCGTTGCGCCAGGTCCTGGGGAAGATGCCGTGCCAGTGTGCGCCCAGACGAAGCCAATATGTCTTGCGGCAGGCCGATTGCCGCCAGCAGACTGCGGGCGGACGCCCGGCCAAGGCCCGGTTCCGACACCAGGCGAAGCCAGGCATCAAGCTCTTCGGAGGTACGATTTTCGGTCATGGCCTAGTGTGCCACGGCGGCGAACCGGCAGGGGCGACCAAGCGGCGGAATTGTCCTGCCCGGAAGGAAAAAATGATTATATAATATAGGCTTACACTAATTCTGGACGCTTCAATGGCTTTACTTCCCATCCTTCGATATCCGGACCCGCGCCTGCACAAGGTTGCTGAGCCCGTCCGCGAGGTCGACGACCGCATCCGCCAACTCGTGCGAGACATGGCCGAGACCATGTACGACGCGCCGGGCGTGGGGTTGGCCGCCACGCAGGTCGACGTCCATGAGCGCGTGGTGGTGATCGATGTGTCGGAAGAAGGCAATGACTTGCGGGTGCTGATCAACCCGGAAATCCTCTGGAAGAGCGACGAACTCCAGGTGTACGAAGAAGGCTGCCTTTCCGTGCCTGGCGTCTATGATCAGGTGCAGCGGGCCGCCCGTATCCGGGTCCGAGCGCTGAACGAAAACGGCGAAACCTACGAATTCGATGCAGAAGGCTTGCTGGCCGTCTGCGTGCAACACGAGATGGACCACCTTCTGGGCAAGGTCTTCGTCGAGTACCTCTCGCCGCTCAAGCAAAACCGCATCCGTACCAAGCTGCGCAAGCAGGAACGCGAAGCCTTGCGGGCCTGATCCCCATGCGCATCGTCTTCGCCGGCACGCCCGAATTTGCCCGGGTGGCGCTTGACGCCATCCTGTCCGCCGGCCATCAGGTGCCGCTCGTCCTCACACAGCCGGACCGGCCGTCCGGCCGCGGAATGAAGCTGCGCCCGAGTCCAGTGAAAGAAGCCGCGCTATCACACGGCATTCCGGTGGCCCAGCCTCTTGGCCTGCGACTCGACGGCCGCTATGCCGAAGATGCCGAAGCGGCGCGGCAGGCCCTTCAGGAGGCCGCGCCTGACCTCATGGTGGTGGCCGCCTACGGTCTCATCCTGCCGAAATGGGTGCTCGAACTGCCCCAACACGGTTGCTTCAACATCCATGCCAGCCTTCTGCCGCGCTGGCGTGGCGCAGCCCCCATCCAGCGGGCCATCCAGGCCGGCGATGAGCGCACCGGCATAGCTATTATGCAGATGGATGAAGGGCTGGATACCGGCGACGTCCTGCTGGAACGCGTCGTCCCCATACTTGAACACCATACTGCGGCCACTTTGCATGACGAACTGGCGCAGGAAGGCGCAAAGGCCATCGTCGAGGCCATTACTCTCCTCGAGGCCGGCGGCCTGCAGCCACGCCCGCAACCGGAGGAGGGAGTGACGTACGCGGCCAAACTCGACAAGGCGGAATCTCCCCTCGACTTCTCACGGCCCGCCGTGGAACTCGAGCGTCGTATCCGGGCGTTTGATCCCGTACCCGGTGCCACGATGACGCTCCCCGGACTGGATCAACCGGTCAAGGTGTGGTCTGCCATGGCGCTGCCTCATGGCCCTTGCGGAACGGCGGCGCCGGGCTCCATACTGGATGTCTCGCCAGAAGGTATTGACATCGCCACAGCCGACGGCGTGCTGCGTCTGCTGGCACTTCAGAAGGCAGGGGGCAAGCGCCAGCCCGTCGCCGCTTTCGTACAGGGCTGGCATCCCGACAATTCCCCCCAACACAAGAAAATGGAAAACACATGACCCGCTATCGGCTCGGAGACAAATCGCCTGACATTCACGAATCCGCCTACGTGGCGCCGGAGGCCACCGTAATAGGCGACGTTCATC
>JAJUGH010000207.1 GCA_029268265.1 Alcaligenaceae bacterium
CCACACCGGCAAAACCAGCCGCAACATCAAGGCCGGCTGAGCTGCAGCAGGTAGCGGCGCCGTTCAGGCGCTCAACATTTCCTTCAACGCGAACAGCTTGAACGCGGCGGCCGGCGCAGATGCGGTGGGCAAAACCTTGCGTCCCAGCATTCCGGCAGCCAGCTCTTTGCCGGCCCTGGCGACGGGGCTTCTCGTGAGTTGCCAAGCAGCCAGCCCCGATTGAGCGGCAAACATGGCCTGTGCAAGCGGGTCGCCGGCGCCCTCGGCGACCGACGAAAGCGCCCAAGCCCCTACCGTATGCCGCGTGGCTTCACGGGATTCTGCCTTGATGACGAGCCAAGCCGCGAGTGTGTCCAGCGATACGTCCAAGCCGGCGTGCAGGCCGATAATGCGCCGGATTTCCTTACCATCCGCGCGGTTCACCAGCCTTGCGGAGACCATGTGCAGCGGGAATGGTGAGCGGCCACGCACCGCGATATGCACGACCGTCGAGGCCGCCCACAGCACGCGCTCGGCAGCGGGCCCGCCTGCGACTTCAGTCATGGAGAAGAGATAGTCGGGGTCGGCCACGGGGTGATGCGGCAACGTCTTGGCCAACGCCTGCACCGTGGTGGCGCCGTCTTCCAGATGGACCCGGGTGATGGCCGGAACTTGGGCCATCCATGGCAGCGAGCGCTGTCGGAGCTGATCCCAAAGTGCCGGGTTACCGCCTTCGAACAGATGCATGACGGGGAGTTCGGCGGCCTGGGCGGATAGCCACTCCATCTGGTGCACCAAGGCAGCCGCAAGCGTGGGGCTCTGAGTCTGCGTAGCGCCGCAAGAGGACAACCACCCGGCAGGCTGAGACAACTGCTGGATTGGCGACGCCAGCGGCGCGCCGTGTTGATCCAGCATGAACGTGGCCCGCAATTGCGACGCCGGTTCACCCGCCGCCTTCAATGACACTTGGTCATGGATCGCGAGCACGTGCTTTTGTCCGGCCACGGCCCATGCATTCTGAACAACACGCATCATGTGGCGGGCGCGTGCGGCAGCATCGGGCTGCGCGGCAGCGCCGCCGGAATGGTTGCGCCACAGCTCGTAGGCTTCTGCCGTGCAGGGCAGCTCGTCAATGAACTCGCATCCTGCCTGCAGGTCTTCGGCGGTCAGGCGGCCGGCCTTACCCCCGGCAAGCGAGAGCAGGCGCGGCAGCATCTGGATGGGCTTGCGGCCCGACTGCCCGTCTTCGCTCTTGTGAATGTCCGCGGGCTGGGCGACAGCCATCAGCGCAGCAAGGTCCGCTTCCGTCGGCGCGTACAGGGTGCGTGAGGACGGCTGGCTGGTAAGCGCCTGGTCGACCAGCTCGGCAGCCTGGAGACATACCAGGTGCTCGGGCACCTTCTGCCCGATGGACACATAGTGAATGGGAAGCCGGTAGCGCAATGCGGTGTCCAGCGCCGCGCCAAGCCGCGTTGCTTCATCCACCTTGGTAATGATGCAGCCTTTCAGAGGCGTACCGCCATCCCCGCTGTAGCTGCGAGCCACTTCGTCCAGCGTTTCGCCGTGGCTGGCGGCATTGAGCACCAGCAGCCGGGTGACATCCCGGCCCGCTGCGGCCAGCATCGCGGCCTGTTCCGCGATATACCGGTCGCGCTGGCTGATGCCCACGTTGTCGATCAGTATCAGCTGGTCGGGCCGGATGCCCTCCACCACGCCGCGCATTTCTTCGGCGCTGCGTACCACGTGCACCGGGGCGCGCAGCATCTGACCATAAATCTTGAGCTGCTCATGAGCGCCGATACGATAGGTGTCAGTCGTGATGAGCACCAGCTTGTCCGGGCCGAAGCGGCGCACGCAGCGCGCGGCCAGCTTGGCTATGGTGGTGGTCTTGCCGACACCGGTGGGGCCAACCAGTGCGAGAGCCAGGCCCGGCTTCCACAATTCGTCTTCAGACGGCGGGACGGGCAGAGTCGATACGAGTTCCTGACGCACCCACTGCAAGGCTGCACGGTCGGACAGGCCCTCGGGCAGCCGCTGCAGCATCGCCCGCAGCAATGCGGTACTGAAACCGAAATTGAGCAAGGTCTGAAACAGCGACGCCGCTTGCGGCGCGCGGCGCAACTGATTGCCCCACAACAGTTCATCAATACGGCTCTCGAGCGCACCCCGCATGGCGCCGATGGCATCCATGACGCCCGGCTGCCCCGCTGCTGGGGCGTCAAGGCCGGGGATTGCAGAGGATAGTGACGGCTCGGGCGGTGTGGCCTGACGGGCTGGTGGCTGAACGGGCGATGTGGCCGGATGGATTGGTGTTTGCCGCTGCTGCGGCGGCTGTGGTCGAAGCTGCTGCTGCGCCAACTGCGCCGGGTGTGGTTGTGGCTGCACCGGCCGTTGCGGTTGAGGCTTCGGCTGGGTAAACGACGCCGGCGGCGTTGTAGCGGGCGGATTTACCGGCTCTTGGGACGCGGGTGTGCCATAAGCCGCCTGAAAGGCGGCCGCATAGGCGCCCAGCGCCGCAGAAGATGACGGCGGGCGTCCGCCCTGTACGGGGGACTGATGCTGAATTGGCGGACGAGATTGTTCTTGTACTTGCGGCTGAGTGGGCGACGGCTGCGGCTGCCCTTCACGCTGGGCCGGGACCGGACGCTCTGCCCGCGGCTGGTCGCGAAGCGCATCCGGTGCCGGCGTAGTTGCCGGTACGCCGCCTCGGACGGGCGTGGCGAAGCCGGCGCCCTCTTCTGCCTCCGATACGGAGGTGGGGTCGGTGGCCAGGATCTCCACGCCGCCGTTCACGCGGCGATTCGATACGATAAGCGCCTCGGAGCCGAGGGCCAGGCGGACCTGGCGCATGGCTTCACGATTGGTGATTCCGAAGAAGCGACTGATCTTCATGCTGCGTTACTCCCGCCGATGATGGCCGCCATCTTCAGTATGCGGTCGTCGGGAATTTCCATGCTCGACAGTATGCCCATTTGCGGGAAGTGATTCCGCAGGAAGCGCGACAAGGTCGGGCGCAGCACCGGCGGCACCACAAGCACCGAAGATTCGCCTTCTGCTTCCAGCTGCTGTACGGCGCGGTCAACTTCGCGCAACAAGTTCTCCGCCAAGCCCGGCTCGATCGCGCCACTGGTGGTGAGCGCTTGCGTCAGCACGCGCTCCAGCCGCGGCTCAAGGCTCATCACACGCATTTCGCTATCGCCCGGGAACCATTGCTGACAGATGGCTCGGCCCAGGGCCACGCGTGTAACGGTAAGCAGCTCGGCGGGATCCGGGCCCGTGCCTGCGCCGTTCTGGGCAGCCAGGCGCGGAGCGTGTTCGCTGACCGCTTCGATGATGCTGCGCATGTCGCGAATGGGCACTTCTTCTTCCAACAGGCCGCGCAACAGTTTGTGGAAGGCGGCCAGGGACAACGTCTTGGGCACCAGGTCTTCCACCAGCTTGGGCGCTTCGCGGCCCAGGTGGTCGAGCAGCTGCTGCACTTCGGGACGACCCAGCAGCTGAGCGCCGTGCCGATGCATGATGTGATTCAGATGAGTCGCCACTACCGTGCCGGCATCCACCACGGTGTAGCCGGCAATCTGTGCCTGCTCACGCAGGGAGACGTCGATCCACACGGCGGGCAAGCCGAAGGCAGGGTCGGTTGTCGGGGTGCCCGGCAGCTTCATGGTGACGCCGCCCGGGTCGATGGCCAGCCACTGGCCCGGCGTGGCGGTTCCCCGGCCGACTTCGACACCCGAGAGCAGAATGCGGTAGTCGTTCGGCTTCAGTTCGAGGTTATCCCGGATATGGACGACCGGCGGAAGGAAACCGACATCTTGCGCGAACTTCTTGCGCAAACTGCGGATGCGATGCAGCAGCTCGCCGTTTTGGGAATGATCGACCAGCGAGATCAGGCGATAACCCACTTCGAGCCCCAGCGGATCCACCAGTTCGACATCATCCCAGGTGGCCTCCGCGGCTGCGGCATCAACGGCCGCCTGCTTCTCGGCGGCCGGCATGGCCGCTTGCACGCGAAGTCTCTCCTGTCGCTTGAGGATGGTCCAACCCATAGCGGACAACAGGATGGCCAGCGAAAGAAACGCCACATGCGGCATGTTGGGGATCAAGCCCATCAGGCCCACGATGCCAGAGGTGATGAACAAAACGTTGGGGTTGGCGAAAAGCTGGCCGACCATCTGTTGGCCGACGTCCTGATCGTCGGCCACACGGGATACGACCACGCCCGCCGCGGTGGAGATGATGAGGGCAGGAATCTGCGCGACCAGGCCGTCGCCGATGGTCAGAATGGTGTAGACCTCGGCTGCCTGGCCGAACGAAAGCCCGTGCTGGCCGACGCCGATGATCAGTCCACCGATGATGCTGATCACGAGGATCAGCAAACCGGCCACGGCATCGCCTCGTACGAATTTGCTGGCACCATCCATGGCGCCGTAAAACTCCGCTTCCTGACCGACGTCCTTGCGGCGGCGACGCGCTTCGTCTTCTCCGATCAGGCCTGCATTCAGATCGGCGTCGATGGCCATCTGCTTGCCCGGCATTGCATCCAGCGTGAATCGCGCACCCACTTCCGCGATACGCCCCGCCCCCTTCGTGATCACCACAAAATTGATGATGACAAG